>SABV01000015.1 GCA_009928855.1 Erysipelotrichia bacterium
ACAGCTTCGTCATCAGTAAATTCACGCAAAACTTCAACAGTATGACGAACAAAACACGGCAAACAATCAATGGTGATATTCATTATTAAGCACTTTCTGCTTTATTCAAGATTTGGGCAATAAAAAAAGCGCAGAGGCCCTAAAACCTCTGCGCTCATTATCGCAAAAATGGAATCAATCGCCGAGCTGTTCGCGTATTTTTTCTTCGAAAAGCTTGGCGTCAGAGGGTCTATAGCCAGAGTGAATAAAGCAAATCTTGCCATCTTTGTCTATTATTACAGAACTCGGAGTATAAGAAAAACCATATTTTTCAGGAACGGAGAATATCGGATCAAGAAGAACCGGATAATTGATGTTGTTGTGTGCAGCCCAGGAAACCAGCATAGGCTTACCCAAAAGATCCACACCAACGGCGACCACATTGATCTTGTCAGCATATGCGGCCTTGATTTCCTGAAGAGCCTTGGCTTCCTGAAGACATGAGTAACAGGCACTCTGAATAAAGAAAAGCACAACCGGCTTGCCAAGGTAGTCTTTTAAGTTTTCCATTTTATCTGTCGAAAGGTTCGGCAATGAAAAGTCTGGGGCCATGTCGCCAACCTTTAATTCGACTTCAGCATCCAGGATTTCTTCGCCTTCACCGATAGTTACCATGCTGGTAGGCACCTTAGTGTCAGCAGCACATGCGAAAGCCGAAACCCCGACAACCAAGCCTGCTACAGCTAAAGCTCTGATGATTCTCTGCATATTTTTTATTAGTTCTCCTTACGGCAAGCTATTTGCATCGGAGTTTATCACAATAACTCACGCTTGGCAAATTCAGTTTAACGCGAACATTTAAAAGCAAACCGGCAATTCGCCCGTTAACCGCAAACCATGGGCAGATACTTCAACCCTTATGGCTTTCACTTCCACACCACTATCAATCGCTTTTTTCAGCATTTTTGCATATTCAGAATCTATCTGCTCGGCGATACCCACCCAATTTGCGCTGCTGCGGCCGGCAAAAAAAACAAGAATGCTTCTAAAACCAGCGTTTTTGAGCTCTATTAAATGACGCAAATGTTTCTGGCCGCGTAAAGTAACGGCATCGGGAAAAATCACCCCATCTTGCCTGAGCATAGTCGCATTTTTTATTTCAACAATGGCGGGTTCTTCTGGCGCATGCTTTTTTTCGATACATCCTTCGAGAGAGCGCCAGCGTGCCGGACGCAACCCTGGCAATTCTGCCTGAGGTTTTTCGTTATTTAAAAGCACAAGATCAAATCTGCTGCCAGAAGCGACACGAACTTCGGTCTGCAAAAATCTGTATGCATTTGAAAATTCGATGGCACCGGCACACATGGCCTCTGCAACAGCCCGGTTAGGGTTCATGGTATTTACACCAACCCAGCCATCAGGCATATTAACAGCCTGCAACGAATATTTTAACTTTCGCGGCGCCCCTTCGCCATGCCAGGTCAGCACGACTTCTGCGCCAGGTTGCCAACAGGTAGCCATGCTTCCACTATTGGCAACATGCGCAACAACCTTCTGACCGTTTTCGAGCTCTATATCGGCAAGAAAACGTTTATATCTCGATAAAATACGCCCCTTAAGCAGCTGCCCCGCGAAAGGGAAAAAATAAGTTTGCATGTCCTGCCTGTTAAGCCGCGATCATAATGTTTTAAACATAAAAAAATTGCTGCAACCCCTGCTCTTGTTATAGTAACATGTAAAAAAAAATCTAGGAGCGGTTATGAAAACTTTCATAAAAAACGCAAAATACTTCTGGCCCGGCGGTGATAACGAAGTTCAAGAAAATGTCTCCATACTGGTTGAAGGCTCACAAATTCTTGCCGTGGGCGATACTGCAAAACTCGCTACAATGGCAGCAGACGCACGTAACATCGACGCTTCAAATCTTATAATAATTCCTGGCCTGGTCAATACTCATCATCATTTCTATCAGACTCTGACCCGAAATTTTCCAAGCGTGCAGGATGCCAAACTGTTTACCTGGCTGGTTAAACTGTACCCTCTATGGGCTCGCATAACTCCCGACGATTTTTCCCTTGCAACGACCATTGCCACTCTTGAACTTCTTATGAGCGGCTGCACTACTGCCGTAGATCATTCATATATGGTTCCGGATGGTCAGTCAGAGCTTTACTACCGTCAGGTTGATGCTGCAAAAAAAACAGGTATGCGCTTTCATCTCTGCCGCGGCAGTATGTCTCGCTCAAAAAAAGACGGCGGCCTGCCACCAGATTCGGTCGTTCAAACTGAAGACGTAATAATGAAGGAAACCGACGAACTTGTCTGCAAAGTTCACGAAGCAGGTCGCGGCGGTATGACCCGAATAATTATCGCCCCATGCTCGCCATTCTCAGTCACCAGCGAATTGATGATTGAAGCCAAAAAATATGCGAACAGCAAAGGCCTCAAGACCCACACTCACTTGGCCGAGACCAAAGACGAAGAAGAATTTTGCATAAGAGACTACGGCGCCCGGCCTTTCAAGTTAATGGAAAACCTTGGCTGGATGGACGAAAATTCCTTCTATGCTCACTGTGTACACATGTCCCCAGAAGAAGTCGTAGCCATGGGCAAGGCCCAAGGAGGCGTAGCCCACTGCCCGACCAGCAATATGCGCCTGGCGTCGGGTATAGCGCCAATAGTTGAAATGTTAAAAGCCAACGTGCCCGTCAGTCTTGCTGTTGACGGCAGCGCCAGCAATGACTGTTCGAACATGATGCTCGAAGTTCGCAACTGCATGCTGCTGCAGCGCGTTCTAAAAACAGCAGACTGCATGACGGCCCGTGATGCTCTAAAGGTTGCCACACTTGGCGGTGCAAAAGTTCTTGGCCGCGATGACATCGGATTACTTAAACCAGGCTATGAAGCCGACTTCGTTGGCTTCAAACTCGACAGTCTACGCCAGGCCGGCAGTTCAACTGATCCACTTGCAGCGCTGGTTTTCTGTGCTGTAGACACAGTTGATCTTTCGATGGTGCATGGCGAAGTTCTCATTGAGAATGGTAAATTCACGAGGTTTTCGGCGCAAGAGCTCAGAGAAATAGTTGCCAGGCAAAACGAGCGCAGCAGACAGATATATGAAGGCTGAAGCGCGATTTTAAAAAAGCCTGCCACGAGCCTTGATACCGCCCTGATTTATCTCAAGATAACTCAGGGCGGCGTCGTAAGGCAGCGCTGAAAAATCCCAAAGCGGGTTCAGCCAATCAAGAAGCATTTTCTGCAATTCAGGCGTCAAAGGCTGGTTGTTCATTTCTCCGTCATATATTTCGAGCAGAATCTGACTGCCTTCAGTTTTAACACTGACGGTTGCAGCAAATGGCGACATCTGCTGCGGCATAAAAACAAACGGATTGCCCGGAACCTTCTTAAGGTCTATCTCGCCACTTACGCTTACCTGGCCCGGCGCAAAAACGAACTGTACATTGTTAAAAATACGTCGACCGGCAGACACCCTTGCTATTTCACGAGAAATAAGTGTTTGAAAAGCGTTCGCATCAATTGATGCTTCTACTTCAATCGAGGCATTTTGCTTCAGTTGATCAAAATCAAAGTCACCTGCGGTAAATTGTCGCAAACCGGCGACATTGAGATTAGAAAAAGAAATGGTCGCCTGCCTGATTTGAATTCCACGAATCATGTGATTAGCAAGTTCAACTATGTAGTTTTCTCCATGAAAAGAACCATGAGCCTGAAAAACTTCTTTAGCACAGCTCAAAGCCTCTTTTTCGAAATGAGCAACCTGGCGTTCACCCATTGGAAGAGCCATAACAACGGCACCAGCCAGCGAAAAACCGCCAACTAGAATAATCATGCGAGAATATTTATAGATTGCAGAAAACGAAAGCCTCATAATGAACCTCACCTTCTTTTAACCACTGAAAAAGTAATTATACTCTTCACGATTAAAAACTCAAACCCCCTGTGTCCAGCCCCCAAAAATAATGTTGCTATTTTTGGGGGCTGGTTTGGGAGTTTTCGGCTTGTTGAACGTCACGAAAAAATCTGAAAAATGAGGTTTTTCAATTTTTCATTACTTTTCAGCGTCCAGAAGAAGCCCAGGAGGTTGATATCCAGGCAGCTTTAGTATGCGTTAAGCTTCTACTGCCTCAAGTTCCGGATCTTTCTGCAATGCAAGACCGACACCAATCACAAGCCATCCTGCTATTATGCCACAGGTTGCCAGAATTGCAGGGTTATTGGCCATGTTAAAAAACGGCGCATTTGCAGCAAAATAGCGAACTATTGCCGGAATAAAATAGAAAAGTGTAGAAGCAACAACTCCCCTGGTCACCAGCTCACGGGTTACAGATGGCAGAAAAAGACCGCAGGTTATGGGTAAAAATGTTGCGGTAAAAAGCAGATAAACGCCGTATTGAGCAAAAATAGCAACAGAACCGCCCGTAGGATTTCGCAACTGCCAGATGGAAAGCAACACGCAACCAATTCCTACAATCACCAACGATACTCGGCCAAAAGTCAGGGCTTTTTTCAGCTCCTGATCGCTGTTCTCATTGGTTATTGGTCTTAGCGTAAGATATATGTCACTGGAAAAAATAGTTGAAAGGGCAAGCAGCAGGCCTTCAAGAGTAGAAATACCAGCACAAAGAAGTCCGATACTGATCAAAATCTGGGTAGCAGAGCCGAAATTCTGGGCAATATAGGTAGGCACAACTCTGTCTACAGATGTGAGTTGCGTAAGAGTAAGCCGGGCATACAAACCCACCAGCATCACTGAAACAAAAACCGCGCCGGCAATTATGGCAACCGCAAGATAGGTTTTAATCTGCTTTGCATTTTTGAGCAGCAAAGCTTTGCCGAGAATATGCGGCTGACAGACGATTGCCAGACCAACCAGAAAATTGCAGAAAAATACTTCAAAGAAATTTCTGAAGTAGAGTGATGAAGGATTCGTTACGGCTGTTAAAGACGGATCAATAGCAGCTAGTTTTGCAAAGATACCCTCTCCGCCCATAAAATGGTCGTACCCGCTGAAAATAAGAATAAGACCAACAATAAGCATCACTATAGCCTGTATGGCATTAGTATAAGTTGAGGTATTGGCACCGCCCAACAGCGTGTATGAAAATACAAAAGCCATTACACCGACTACGAGCCAGGTCGTTGAATTTATATCGCTCATCTGCAGCAGACTGAAAAGTGTCAGAGCTATGGCCACTGCAATTAAAACAATGAAGCTGACGAGAGAGAGAGAAATAACGGCAAAAAACAGGCGCAATCCCTTCGACTCATATCTTGCACCAATCCATTGCGGAATTGTCAGAGCCTTAACCTTGTCGCCAACAGCCCGAAATGGCCCAGAGAGCAGACACAGGCCGGTAATAATGCCAAGTCCGGCAGCAAAACCAAGCCCCATAAGTGCCGATAAGCCATAATGATAAACCAGACCCGGGTTAACTACAAAAGTAGCAACGCTAGTCAGCTGTGCAGTGAGAGAAAGCCCAACCCACGCCGGTGAAATATCACGATTGCCTACCGCATAGCTGGTCAAATCTTTTGTACGACGCGCTCCGCGAATAGTAAGAAAAAGCGTTACTGCCACATAAAGAACCAAAGTACTCCAAACCATTGCTGAATGACTCAAGACTCGTCTCCTTGCATTTATAAAACTTTATAGAAAGCATTGTCTCACATCTTGCTGCGCTGCGTCAATAGTTTTTTCAAAAATATGCCTTATAGCAGCGCTACAAATGAAGGACGCAAGGCAGCAAGCAAAATAATTTGCCCGGGGCTGTTCAATAAAGGAAATGGATACTCTTGCAATTAATATTGCCCGAAGTGTATATTTTCTGACATGAGAAAATATCTATTAGTATTTTTGCTTCTGGCTGCCATATTGCAAAGCGGCAATCTGGCGCTGACGTTTGCCTTAAAGGTTTTTCCCGTGCTTGGCAAGCTCTCAGGAACTCTGAAATTTGGCGTAATTGGCTTTTTTATCGGAACTATCTATTATTTTTCAGCGATAATAAACTTTTTTATCCAGAAAAAAACTTCTGAAATAAGCTCAAATGCGTTCTTGATAGCCGGCAGGCCTTTCAAACCAGATTTGTCGCTGTATAATCCAGCTAATCATGTTGTGCTCTCAGCAACACTTGTATTTGTATCTCTGGGTGCCATTTTTGCTTCGCAGCTTCCGCTCTGAGAAGTCTATAGACCGGCCATCATCGACAAAAGCTTTAGGCCGCCCAGAACGATGACAATGGTAAACCCACAACCCATGCAACCTCCGCTCCCCCCAGAGCTTTCGAGTTGTTCAAGCTTTTGTTTAGCTTGCATAGAACCACTGGCAGAAGCTTTTCTAAACCAGTATTTAGCCTTATCCTCGTTTATTTCGACACCGGTACCCATCAGATAAAATTCACCAAGATGAAATTGAGCCCTGATATTGCCATTACGGGCAAGCTCCATCATGATTTTAGAAGCATACTCAAAGTTGTTGTTGCGCAATTGTTTAAAAGCATCATCAATCGTGTTTTTTACCAGAGCAGGCTGACTTTTATCGACAAACTCAACGGGCGGCGCAACAATGTTTTTAGTCTTTGGGCTTTTTCCATGCCTGGCTTTGGCAGATTTTTCCTCAAGTCTTGCAGACCCTGAAGGGTTTCCCGGCGCAAAACTTTCGATTCCAATAGTGACCTTATTTTCAGCATCACTGATTTTAAAATCCGCAACTTTTTCAAACGAAAGATCGCCAAACTTTCCGTCGTAATCCTCAACAGTAGGCTCATAAACGGGAACATTCGAATCAAACTGGTTAACAACTCTCTCAACACTCTCATCAGTGTGCAGCGAAATAGTATCTTTTATTTCAAGTTGTTTGGTAAGGATGTCAAATTCATTAAGCATTTTTGAGTCGGCGACAGCTAGTTCACCTATTTTTACTTTAAAAACTTTCATCCAGATCTCGACGACTTTTTTTGCCAGGTCTGCATCATAACCGTCAATAGAGGCCGTCTGAGCCACAATTTTTTCAACAACAGACTCTGAGACACGGTTTCCCGCACGAATTCTGATTGGTCGCAGAAAATTATCAAGAAGGGGTTTCAAAAGCAGATCCAGGTCGGCTGAACATTCATTACCGGTTTTCGCCAGAATTTTTTCGCGCAGACGGTCAGGGACTTCAGTCATGGTAATACCATAACGTTCGGTCATACTCTCAAGAGTCTCGACAAGCTTTTCCAGATGTTTCATAATTTTCCCCTCGGTCAATACAGCCCAAGATTCAATTTTACAACCGCCCAGGCTCTTCGCACACTAAAAAGTTGTTTATCTTTTACTGCCAATGCCAGCATATCATACAAAAATGCCTGCTTTGGATCTTTGAAACTATTAATTCCAGTTTCTATGCTACGACGATAATCTTCGGAAACAAAGCGTTTAAAGTGCCCGATACGCCAGTTTTTTGCATTTTGAACCGGCTGACGGGCAAGAAATGGGTCTGACAGAGCCAGGCGGTCGATAATTACCGGCTTTGTTCCGGCCCAGTAACCCAGCATGCCATTAAAATCGTTTTCAAGGTAATTTACCCCCGAAGCTGCAATTTGACGACCGATATGGCTCCATTCAAAATCAGGAAAAACTTCTCCCGGGGGACAGTAAAGATATGCATAAAGCGAACAGACATCAAAATAGTAGCCCCGTTCATCGGCTATTCCATGATCAAGTGCAAAGTTTTGATAAGCAAGGCCAGTATTAACAGGAGTATTGGGAAACATAACAAGAAACGCCAGAAAAATAGCGATACCAGTTCGAGCAAGCGCTGTTCTCGCATCATATAGTTTTACAAAAATTTTGGAATCGGCGAGAAGAATCAGGGCAACAGGGAAGGCCACCGAAAAGAAACGGCCCCGCATAAAATCTCCGCCAACAAAAATAACATAGAGCACGTTGAATAAAATACCCGCAGCCATGGCTTTTTCCAGTTTTCCGGCAGAAGAAAAAGCAACAATCACTGCAGTAATAAACGTCAGAATAGTTACCGGATCATGATTCAAAGTTACCCAAATATACCAGAGGCCCTGTGTGCACATTTCGAGTCTGTCGATTCCGGTCGAAATTTTTGCATAAGCCGTATTCGGAAATACAGCACCATAGTAGACCAGTGAAAACAATGACCAGATGAATAAAGGAGCCATCATCAGAGCGAAATCAAAAAGTCGCTGACGTCTGCCACCTGAAGATTGCAGAAAAATTAACGCCATCGAAGGTACAAACGTCAAAGTTAAAAGGTCATGGCGGCACAGCGGCACCAGCGCAAAGGCAAGCAACGATCTCAGGTAACATTTCCTGCGCTGGTCATCTGAAATATCACCTTTTAGAGACAGTAACCCAAAGATAAATGCTGTCGATACCGTCAGATACGCAATCGCATTTTCGAGGCCAGAAGTTGTAAAGTCGATAAAAGCAGATGATCCGGCGGCGACCAGAAGAAAAGTCGCCAGCGACGAACCAGCGCCAAAATAACGATATAAAAGCATAAAAAAAATTAAAAAAGCAACAAAAGACACCATTATCACATTAAAAAAATGGTCTGCAGAAAAAACACGCATTGCAGCCAGAACCCAGAACCACAGGGGGCTGGTATATGCCTGCACCCTTTCATGAGGGTTCCAGTTCGGGCCATTGCCTGCAAACAACTGTTCGATCGACCTGAAAATGATGAAAGCATCGTCACATACCCAGGCATTCTTAAAAAAAAGCAATGTCAACAAAAGAAAAAGCCCAAGACAAATCCAGAACCATTTTTTGTTCTGCTCTGACGCGTCTGTCATCGGCACTCCTTGTTGAAAAAGATTTGTAACAATACTAACAGCAAAACGGGGCAAACGCATTAAAAAATAGATTTTCCTGCTCAGGAAGCACAAAACGTCTGGTTTTAAGTTATATATTTTATTTTTACATAAATCGGGGTAGAATACCTCGCCGGGCACAAAATTCTAAATCCGGCCCTGATGAGCTGCGTTAAAAGAAACAAATCAGGCATCTTTCTGGAGGCTTTAATGAATCATCGTTGCAGATTGCTTTTTCTATCGCTGTTTTTATCGTTTTTTATCACATTGCCGAGCTTTGCGCAAACCCGCCAGGATTTATGGCGACAGATTGAAGAAGCCAAGTCAAAGGGTTTGCCTCAAACTGCAATTGAGTCCCTGAACCCTCTATACGAGCAAGCTATAAAGGATGGAGACATGACCGATGCAGTAAAAGCGCTTTGCGAAAAAATCGTTCTCGAAGGTAACATTCAGGGCAACAAGCCAGAAGAAAAGATTATCAGGCTCGAAGAAGAAATAAAAAAAGCTGATGCCAGCATCAGACCGCTTTTAAATATCATTCTGGCAAAATGGTACTGGCATTATTACAATCGCAACAGTTATCGCTTCATCAATCGCTCACAAACAGAGGGTCTTGAGTCAAAAGATTTTACGACCTGGGATTTACCCAAGCTCTTCGGACACATAGGCGAGCTTTATGAAAATGTCCTTAATGAAGAACAGAAGCTTAAAAAACTACCGATTAAAACTCTAGAGGGTTTTCTGCAGCAAGGGAACCAGCCTTCAGAGCTGCGTGCCACCCTGTTTGATTTTTTTGCCCACGAAGCTCTTGAATTCTACATGGCTGACGCGCAAAGTGCTGCCAAGCCGGTAAGAGCATTTGAAATAGAGTCAGACTCCCCCGCTCTTGGCTCAAGAGACACCTTTATCAAATGGGCCCCGGAGACCCTCGACAAAGATTCATGTAACCTCAGGGCTGTAAAAATACTTCAACGCCTGTTGAAAGCAGCAATCGAAGCAGACAATCGTGACGCACTGCTCGACAACGACCTGATACGCCTTGCATGGGCCCGCCGAGTTGCTGTGGGCGACAATGTAAGCGATATTTATATAAAAGAACTTGAAAAGTTCGCTGCCGCGAACAAAGATCATCCTTACGCAGCCACAGCCGTTGGTTACATCGCCCAGGAATACCTTAATCAGGGACAGATGGTAAAAGCCCTTGAATATGCAGAAAAGGGATACAACACCTGGCCGGGAACCCATGGAGAAAGCATCTGTCGGAATGTTTCGGCAACTGTATTGAGCAGACAGATCAATGTTGAAACCGAAAGGGTTATGCTGCCTGAAACGGCAAAAATCAAAGTTTCGTTTAAAAATATCGACAAAGCTTATTTCAGACTGATTGAACGCAGTAATGATGAGCTTCTCGAAAAACGAAACTATTCTCCTGACAATATAAACTGGGACGACTATGAAAAAATATTGTCCCGCCCTCATGTTCAAGAGTGGGATGCTGACCTTAACCCCGGCAAAGAATATGCCGTCTGCGAAGCCTTTGTAAATATGCCCGAAATGAAACCGGGCCTTTATTACCTTGCCGCGAGTGTGAAACAGAATTTTGACATGCAGGAAAACTGCCTGCAGATTGCTCCGGTTATTGTTGGCAAACTCGGCATGACGATTCGCAAAAGAGCCGGTAAAACCGAGGTATTTATAGTTAATAACGTCTCGGGCGAACCGATGGAAGCTGTCAGAGTAAAGGGTTACACACACGAATACGACAAGGGCTGGCGTCAGCTGATGACAGGCAGCACCGATAAAAATGGCCTGACAACCTTTGATGGCCGCCAGAATAGCGGTTTTGTAATTGCGGAGCATAAGGGACATACCGTTTATCGCACTACCGATTTTTACTCTTATACGGGTGACCACTTTACCGCCAGCTCACGTGTGTATTTTTTTACAGACAGAGCAATCTATCGCCCGGGGCAGACAGTATATTTTAAAGGCATCGCTGCCAGTCACAACACCGGCACCAACGAATATAAAACACTAAATAAAGTCTCTGTGGCAGTTACTCTCAGAGACCCCAACGGCCAGGAAGTAAAAACTGAAAACTTCACAACCAATGAATTCGGATCATTTTCAGGAACTTTTATCGCTCCTGCCGACCGCCTGACCGGCAATTACACCATCTATTGCCAGAACTACGACAGTTATGCCCAGGTCAAAGTAGAAGAATACAAACGACCAAAGTTTAAAGTCAGCATTGACACCCCAACACAAGCCTATCAGCTTGATCAAATAGTTCAGCTGACCGGTAAAGCACTGGCCTACACTGGTGCAAAAATTGACGGAGCAGCGGTTAAATACCGCGTTGTCAGAGAAGTTCGTTACCCACCCTGGTGCTGGTGGTATTTTGATTTCGTCAGTGGCAATTCACAAGAAATCGCCCATGGCACTACCATAACTGACAAAAATGGTGAATTTTCGATAAAATTTACAGCCAAGCCCGACAGGAGCGTTGCCCGAGACGCAGAACCCGTGTTCAGTTACACTGTCAGCGCCGATGTAACCGATGGAACAGGCGAAACACGCTCGGCCGCTCAGACAGTGCGCATCGGTTATACAGCTCTTTCAATGACCATAGGCAATCCTGATGTAACTGAAGCAGAAAAGCCATTTAATCTCAGTGTGAGAACGTCAACTCTCGACGGCAACGGCGTTGCAGCTGCCGGCAGTTTTCTGGTCTATTCACTGAAGCAGCCTGAAAGAGCCCAGCGCAAAAATTATTTCAGCGGTACTCTTGCAGCAAAAACCGATAAATCAAACATAAGAACATGGGAAGAAGATAAAGTCGTATTTGAGCAAAGCTTCAACAGCTCAATAGACGGCAATTTTGCTTGTTCTACCAAGCTGCCAGAAGGGGCTTACCGCATCAAGGCACAGTCAAGAGACCGCTATAACAACCCGGTCAACGCGATCGCAGATTTTATGGTTGTCGACTACCAGAGTCCTAAGTTCTCGATAAATATACCCTTTTTCTTCAGGGTTACCAGCGGCAATCTTCAACCAGGAGACACATTCACGGCATTCTGGGCTACAGGTTATCAGCAAGGCCCGGCCTACATTGAGATAGAGCATCGCCAGAAAATTCTCAAAGCTTTCTGGACAGAGGCAACAAATGGCAAAGTGCAGATAAGCCTGCCAATAACAGAAGAGCACCGCGGTGGCTTTAATGTCAGGGTAATGCAGACCAAAGAAAACCGTGAATACTTTCATGTTCAGTATGTTCCGGTAAGCTGGGCCAACAAAGAACTCAAACTCAAGTTTGCTCACATGACCTCAAAGATGCAGCCGGGACAAAAAGACACATGGAAAATCGAAATTTCGGGTGCAGAAGCAGAAAAAGGCGCAATCGAAATGGTTGCCGCCATGTATGACGCAAGTCTCGACGCTTTTGCTGTTCACAGCTGGCCCAGTGCTTTTCCGGTATTTTACTCTGACGCAAACCAGGTAATTCCTCAGTTTGCTAACCAACTCAGCACGCTATACGTCTGGCGCAATGATCTAAACCATTATCCCGGCATTGGGCATCGTTCTTATCCTCAATTGCCCAACAACATACAAAATGACTTTTTCGGCTATCATTATCCAGGCGTTCGCATGAAGGGCATGCGGTCATCCGCCATGATGATGGCGGCTCCATCAGTGTCGAAGAGCATAGCATTTGAAGAATCAGATTCGATGGAAGGCATGGCAATGCAAAAATCGGATTCTTTTGCCGACAAGGAAGAAAGCGGCGCGATGCTTTCAGAAGCCGGCGGAGCACCGATGGAGAAAAAAGCCGAAAATGTTTCTGGCGCAGAACCTCCTGTAAATGGCAAAGAGCCAGATCTTGATAAAGTTGCAGCCAGAACAAATCTTAATGAAACAGCCTTTTTCTACCCAAATCTGGTTACAAACGAAGATAAAAGCATTTCGATTGAGTTCACTATGCCCGAAGCTCTGACTACCTGGAAATTTTTGAGTTTCGCACATGGAAAAACCCTGCAGGCCGGTGCTCTGACAGGCGAAACAATTACCCAGAAAGACCTGATGGTTCAGCCGAACCCACCCAGATTTCTGCGCGAAGGCGACAAACTGGTATTCACAGCCAAGGTAACCAACCTTTCAGATATCGAACAAAAAGGCAAAATACGTTTAAAACTGCAGGATCCGGTTACTGATGCCGATCGTAATGCCGAATTCAAACTCGAAAATCATACATTTAACTTTGCAGTACCCGCAGGCGAATCAAAATCTTTCGGCTGGAATATTGAAGTGCCTGACACACCCGGCATTGTTAAATATACTGTAGTCGGTGCAACTGACAATCTGTCTGACGGTGAAGATGGCATGATCTCGATACTTTCACGTCGCATATTCGTCACCGAATCTTTGCCACTGCCAATCAACGGACCGGCCAGCAAAAAATTCACGTTTAAGAAGCTGGTTGATTCGAAACAGTCTGACACTCTTCAACATCAGGGCCTGACGGTCGAAGTTACTTCAAACCCTGCCTGGTATGCGGTACAGGCGCTGCCATATCTGATGGAATTCCCCCACGAGTGTTCTGAACAGATATTCAATCGCGTTTATGCAAACTGCATCGCTGCATTCATCGCAAATTCAGACCCGAAAATCAAAAAGGTTTTCGACACATGGAAAGCAGACGAAGCAACTGGCGGCAAAGCATTGTATTCTAACCTCGAAAAGAACGAACACCTTAAATCAGTGACACTGCTGGAAACGCCATGGGTACTCGACGCAAAAAGTGAAACTGAACAGAAACACAAGATTGGCGTGTTGTTCGATACCAACCGTATAGACTACGAAATGACCAGGGCCTATAAAAAGCTGGCTGAAATGCAGCTTTCAGACGGCGGTTTTCCGTGGTTTCCCGGTGGTTACCCGAATTCATTCATCACTCTCTACATCATGACAGGGTTCGGGCGCATGCGCCACCTCGGAGTCGATATAGATGTTAAGCTGGCGCTGAATTCATTGAATTATCTTGATAACTGGATAGACGCAGAATATCGCGAAATCATCAAACACCCTGACTACAAGAAACACACCAACATAAACCCAACCTACGCCCTGTATCTTTATGGACGCAGCTTTTTTCTAAAAGAGCGCCCGATACCATCGGCAAGCAAAACAGCGGTTGAATTCTTTCTTGATGAAGCCCGCAACAAATGGCTGAAGGTTGGTTCAAGACTGGCTCAGGGGCACATGGCACTCGCATTGCAAAGATTCGGCGATAAGCAGGTTCCTGCAGATATCGTAAAAAGTATCAAGGAACGCAGCGTAACAGACGAAGAGCTTGGCCGATTCTGGCGTGAGAACGAAATTTCTTTCTGGTGGTATCGTGCCGAAATCGAAACTCAGGCAGTCATGATCGAAATGTTCACTGAAGTTGCCAAAGACGAAGAAGCTATCGAAGAATGCAAAATCTGGCTGCTTAAGCAGAAACAGACCCAGAACTGGAAAACCACTAAAGCAACCGCTGATGCCGTGTATGCGTTGCTGTTGCGCGGTGCCAATTTACTGGCCTCAGACAAACTGGTAAAAGTGCTTCTTGGCGGCAACGAAGTCAAGCCCGAAAAGGTCGAAGCAGGCACAGGTTATTACCAGAAAATCTACGCCGGCGCTGAAGTCAAACCCGAAATGGGCAACATTGAAATGACTAAAGAAGACAAAGGCGTCGCATGGGGCGCTGTGCACTGGCAGTATCTTGAAGATATGAGTAAAGTAACGCCGCACGAAACCAACCTGAAACTGAAAAAGACACTGTTTGTAAAACGCGATACCGATGCAGGCCCCACCATTAAGCCGGTACAGAGCAACCTTAAAGTCGGCGACCTCCTTGTAGTGCGCATAGAACTACGCACCGACCGCGACATGGAATACATCCACATGAAAGATCAGCGCGGCAGCGGTCTCGAACCAACCAATGTCATATCACAATACAAGTATCAAGATGGCCTTGCTTACTATGAAGCAACCAAAGACACTGCAACCCACTTCTATATCGATTACCTGCCCAAAGGCACCTATGTATTCGAATATGACCTGCGCGTTCAGTTGCAAGGTAGCTATCAAAGTGGCATGGCCGAAATTCAGTGCATGTATGCTCCTGAATTCAACAGCCACTCAGAAAGCTTCGTGATAAAAGTAGCTGAATAGTAAATAAACCCTTTTTGTGGGGTATTTGTGCAAAACCAGGCGGCTCGAAAGGGTCGCCTGGTTTTTTATAAAGCCTCAATTAGAAGCGGTAGAAGTGGTATGCAGCGAATCAAATCGGTCATGGCTTTCACGATAAAGCTGCAGCATGGTTGCGTCTTTTTCGAAGGTTTCTGGGAGCCTCTTGTAAACGTCATACGGGGTCATAATCGCCATTGAGATGCGCGTCATATCACGCAAAACTCCATCAGGGCTGTAAAATCTCACTAAAGGCAGATTTCCAGGAATGCGAATTTTATCATTAGCCAAAGCCCGTTTCCATTCAAGATTGCCACGACGAACATGTTTTATTTTTACAAGCTCTCCGGTAAACACACCTATAAATCTCACAGATCCAAGTTCGGGCAAACGAGTAAGCAGATCGAAATACGAAACTTCCAGCGCCAACTCAGGACCGGCCAGCAGAGGGGGAAAATAAACCCACACCAAAGGCTTCCCTCGGAGATTTTTTGACAACTGACTATCGCTGAACTGGCACGCCGAAGCCAGCACCGTGTCAAGATCGCCAGCTTCCCTTATTATTGCAGAATTCTGAGTATAAGTTATCACCACAGGGTTTGAATGAAGCGATTCGCCGGTGTCGTTACCGGCTCTGACTGTGTAGGTGGCAGTCATTCCCGGGTTGATATCCTCGGTTATAGTCAGGTTGGTAATTGTCGAGGGCACATTGTTTATTGCCCAGTCATTGTTTGCATAAACCTTATAAAATGTTGCACCGTTAGCCACCGACCATTGAAGAGTACAGGAATACGAAGAAACCGCCGTTACTGCCAGAACCGGCGTAGCGGGCACAAGCTGCACAATAAGCGCTTCAGAAGATTCCGACAAACCAGTCGCGTTAACGACAACCATCTTCACACTCACTATTGTGCCGGCGGGCAAGCCTTCGACCCGGTATTCGGTAACAGAAGCAGGCACACTGGCGACCTCAGTATCATTAACAATTATTTTGTATAAAAGTGCATTTTCCTGGGCCTGCCACTTCAACGAAAACCAAGTCTGACCGATATCGTCTTCGACTATGGTTACGGGTGGTGCCACAGGCAGCAGTTGAACAGCGATATCATGCGAAAAAACCGATTCTCCCGTCGCATTAACTGATTTCATGCGCAAAGTCACCAGACTACCAGGAGTAAAGCCGGTAAGAAAAATCTTCGTTACATCTGCACCAACCTCTTTGAGCAACACATCAGGGCTCTGATAAATTCGATAACCAGTAGCAGTATCAACGCTCTGCCACCCGAGACTCAGTGAAGCCGAACCCACATCATATGCAGCTATTTGCGTTGGAGCAGATGGTGCCATTAACACGGCAGTCGGGCTCGAAACTCCGACGGCGCTACCATTGTCGTAGGTCACAACAGATACTTTATAGGTGGCACCGGGCTGCAAATTGGTCACAGTCTGTCTGGTAAGCTTCGTTGATGAACCATAAAGGGCGTGATTGAGCTGCACCTGATAATGCGTAGTTTTATTAAACTGGGGAAAAGTCTGCCAGCTTACTGCGAGCGCATCGGGTGCAATATGCGTAATCGCAGGAGGCACGTTGAAATATTCAGAACGACTTTTATCGAGCGCTGCTTCAAGCAACCCGATAAGAGAAGACACAGCGAGAAGAAATATAAAAACTCCTCTGAGAAAAGAACCCTTAAAACTCCGCTTCATTTTTTCACCTGATTTACCAAAATCACAAATCTGGCGCCACCCTTAAAAACTTTTTACTGTTTGTGAGGTCTTCGAGAAAGCACCAGTCGACGTCAGATAGAGAATGTATAAAAAAACAGTGAAATAGCCAGTATTTTATTATTTTTTTTGTATGTGAATAATAGTATTATGTACCGGTAATTTTTTATTGAAAGGTGGTAAGGAATGAGTCTTTCCGCAGAGATACAAAAGCAGATTTTACAAAACATAGACAGAGTCATGCAAAAGGGTGCTGAATATATAGATGCACGTTTTTACACTCACGACGATTCAGAAACTCTGCTGCTTTACGATGGCAACCTTGAAGCCAATGACACATCATACGAAAGCGGCCTCGGGGTAAGAGTTCTTTGTGGCGGCGCCTGGGGTTTTGCAGCCACCAGTAATATAAATAGCTTTCCAGCCTGTTTTGATCAAGCTTTCAAAAATGCCATGACAGCTGCTCAGCTTGTAAGAGTTCCGCTGCATATGGCCAAAAAGCCAGCACATAAAGGGTCGTTTTCTTCGCCTCTCAAACAAGATCCTTTTTCAGTAAGTCTCAAAGAAAAACTCGATTTTCTCGGTGCAATTGATGCAAAACTCAAAGAAGACTGGATAATCAAGCGCTATGTTTATGCTGAATTTCAGAAAAAAAATATCTACTTTTTCAACAGTGAAGGCACTCAGACAGAACGGCAATTAAGCAACGTATTTGCTAAAATGATGATAATGGCTCTCGACAGCGATGGCCAGATGCAGCGTCGAAGTCAGGAGCTGTTCACCACCGGAAAAGGCAGCCGGGGTTATGAAATGCTTACCAGCCCGGAGCTTTTTTCGGGGCATGGAGAACGCATCAAAGAAGAGTTATCAGAGCTTATAAAAGCCGATGTTGTCGAGTATGGCCGGCGTTCAGTCATTCTTCTGCCAGGGCAGGGTTTTCTGCAAGTTCACGAAACCATCGGGCATCCGCTTGAACTCGACCGCATACTTGGTTACGAACTTTCTTATGCGGGCGGCTCATTTGTAAACCTGAACTCATTTGGCAATCTCAAATATGGCAGCAATAAGCTTTCTGTGAGCGCATTTGGCGGCATAGAAAACTCTCCGGGTTCATTCGGTTTCGATGACGAAGGCTCACCAGAACGTAACTATCTGCTTATAGATAAAGGCATTCTTATAAATGCGCTCACTTCCAGAGCCATGATTGACGAAGCCAACCAGACTGCAGGGCGCACTATTTTCACAGAAAGCGGCGGTGCGGCTCGCGCTACAGCATTTTATCGTGCTCCGATAGACCGCATGACCAACGTGAATATACTTCCCGGCAATGATGGCAACCTTGACGACATCATCGCATCGACCGAAGACGGGCTGGTGCTCGACAACCCTGTTTCATGGTCTATCGGCTCAAACCGTGAACATTTTCATTTTGGTTGCGAAATCGCCTGGGAAGTAAAAAATGGTAAAAAAACCAGAATTTTGAGAAACCCAACTTATCAGGGTCACACCGTTGAATTTTACAACTCGCTTTCGGCGGTTGGAGACGCCTCTACCTGGCAGGTATGTCAGGTAGACAACTGTGGCAAGGGTGAACCCAACCAGGTCATGCAGATTGGCCATGGAGTGCCTGTAGTGCGCTTCGACAATGTTATCACCGGCGAAAGGAAATAAGTCATGAACACAAACAAAGCTCACGAAATCATCAGCGCCGTACGAGCAAACGCAGCTGCACGTGGCATAAATGCAACCTTTATTCTTCATAGCGAAAAAAGCCATCTGATGAGACTTGGTAATAATTCTGTATCGCTTAATACATCAGAAAGTCTTATCAGACTTGACATCGAAGTTATTAACGGCAAACGAACCGGCGTGCACACACAGATGGGTGATATTACAAGTGAAGAATACGTCGAAAAAGCCCTGCAGATAGCCGTAAACAAAGCTGAAGTTGCTACCGAAAAAGCATACCAGCCTATAATGAACGTGGTTGAAGCCACAATAAGCGAAAATGCACAATACGACCAGGCACTCGAAAATCTTGACCCGGCGTTCAAAGCCGAAGCCTACAAACGTGTCATCAAAGAAGTCGGTGACAGTTACAATTTTTCGGGTTCATGGTCAAGCGGCTCTGTTGAGCTCTTTATGATGTCTACGGCCAATAACAATACCGCATACCACATTGGCACCGACCAGTCTTTTATTGTCGTGCTGAAACACCCCGAAAAAAAATGGGAACTGCAACAGAAACAAACCGGCTGGCGGCTTGAAGATTTTCGCGTAGAAGAGGTTGTGAAAAAGTTTAAAGACCTGCTGCCTGTTTACGAAAACATCACCCCATGCCGTCTTGAACCTGGTGAATATACCGTTGCGCTGGGCGGCGAAGCACTGGCAGAAGTATTGATGATGGCCAGTTATACAGGTTTCTATGGCCGACCTTACGAAGAAAAACAAGGCTGGACAGCTAAAAACAAAAAAGGCGATCAGATATTCAACGAGGCAGTGACGATTGTCGATGAGCCTTCTGATGACCGCACCTTCGGGTTTGGTTTTGACCTGACCGGTAAAAAGCGCCAGACATTCAGTATTGTAAAGAATGGTATGATGCAAAACCTCATGTATGACAGCTCTACCGCAGCCAAGTATGGTCGCGAACTTACCGGTCACAACACTGGTTCGGCAAGCATAGTCTTGAAGCCCGGCAAAGACCCTGAAGATCTTTTTAAAGCTGTCAGCAGCCTGGGAAAAGTAGTTTATATACCAGCGCTTCATTACCTTAATATCCCGAATGCCAGTCAGGGCATTTTTACCGGAAGTTCTCGCTTCAACGCTATATTGATCGAAAACGGCACAGTTAGTGGCCCAATCTTTTCTTCACGTATTACCGATACGTTTCAGAGTATTTTTGGCAATATCAAAAAAATCTCTGAAACATCAGAATCAATAAATCTCTCGGACACCTACGGCAGAAGAGCTCCGGTAGCTTATTCTCTGCCAACATATATAGTTTCTGAGAAAATAAAAATAACCGACAGCGCCGATTCATTCTGATTAGAGATACTCTTTAACTACCGCAATCATGGCAAAGGGGCGCCCCCCCTTTGCCACTGTTATTTTGAAGCAGGCAGGCCATATTATTTAAATGCAGCGCATAGACAAAGCAATATATACAAGCGTTTTCAACATATCCATGCCCGCCATAGCCGGCTTTATCGGCCTGATACTTTTTGACATCATCGACATCTACTGGATAGAGAAGCTGGGCACCCGCGCCGTGGCAGGCGTTGCCTCAGCCGGTTTTATTGTCTGGTCGCTGTATTCATTTATGCAGATAACCGGTGCCGGCTGTTCTTCTCTTGTATCGCAATTTCATGGCGCAGGGCGACGCCGACGCGCATGGGAAGCCATAATACAGTCTTCCTGGCTCAGCCTTGGCTTATCTGCCATAATATGCTTTCTCTTTATTCCGTTCATTGATCGCCCGTTTGTCTGGATGGGCCTTGACCCAGACACCTGCGCGATGGCGGTAGATTACTTCTCTATTATTCTTTACGGATTCCCGCTGATTTTTCTTGATATGCTCTCGGGAAATATCTTCAACGCATACGGCGACAATCGTATCAGCAATGGCATCATGGTATTTTGCCTGCTGTTCAATATGATCATGGACCCTTTACTCATGTTTGGCTGGTGGAAATTGCCGGCAATGGGAATTACCGGAGCTGCTTGGGCAACGGTATTAAGCCATGTATTGTCACTGTGTCTGCGCTTCGCAGTGCTCAGAGCACGACACTACATTGCACCGATGGTTTATTTTCTGCGATTCAGAACCTTTTACTATGCAAAAATAATAAAAATAGGTCTGCCTAACGCCGCCACCAGTTGGGTCTGGTCAATAGTCTACCCATTTTTGACCCGCCTTATAACACCATTCGGAATAGTGCCTCTCTCTGCGGTTGGCATCTGTCATCGCCTCGAAAGTTTCCCCTATTTTACTGCCATTGCTTTTGGAGTGGCCATGACCACTCTCGTCGGCCAATCTATAGGCAGCCGAACAACCGAAAAAATAGATTCGGTATTAACCGCCGGTCTGCGGGTCTCTTCTATTATTCTTGTTCCTTTTCTGGTGTTGTTTCTTGCATTTCCGCATTCGTTGATGCAGCTTTTAACCGATGATCCAGAACTGATAGCTCATGGCGCCGATTATCTTTTTATAATTGGCCTCTGCGAAGTCTTTATGGCATGGGAAATGGTTATCGGCGGCATTTTCACCGGTCTGGGCATTACCTACCCCACCCTTTTCATTACTCTGCCATTCACAGTTGGCAGAATACCACTGGCATGGTTTCTGGCTTACTACCTCAAAATGGGCATAACCGGCATCTGGTGGGCAATAAGCCTTTCGTCATGTGCAAAAGGACTCGGGATGTATGCCCTTTACCGCTACATGAAAAAACAAACAAATAATTTTTCAAACATGAAAGCCTGGCAAAAGTCAGAAACCGTCAAACCGCATACCGCTTAAAACTGCGAGAGAATTTTGCCGAGTTTTTCGCGCCTCTGTGCTTCGTCTTTGTTTTTGCGCATGAATTCAGCCAGTTTGAGCATGAGGTCTGCGTAGAGATTGTAAGAATCAACACCCGCTTCTGGTTTCTGAACAACCACAACAGGCTTCACGGCAGCAACTGGAGCTTCGGCAACAGAGAGCAGATCGAATTCTTCATTCATACGCGGAGCATAAGCTACAAAACCGCACTTTTCAGTCAGCTGATTTACAAATTCTTCGGCAGCATCAGGTTCTCCGTGCACAACGAATACTTCTCTGCGAACCTCTTTTAGCGATGAAAGCCACTTCAGCAGGCCATTCTGATCGGCATGACCACTGTAACCATGTATTTGCTCTATTTTTGCTCCGACAGAGACTTCTTCTCCGTGAATTCTTACAGTTTTTGCGCCCTGGGTAATCAAACGGCCAAGAGTACCTTCGGCCTGATATCCGACAAACACTACAGTATTAGCCGGGTTCCAGAGATTATGTTTGAGATGATGCTTGATACGACCGGCATCACACATGCCGCTGGCCGACATTATAACTATATTGCTTTCGTTGTTGAGTGCTTTAGAGTCTTCAGCCGAACTGGTAAATCTGAAATCTGAGTGATCAAAAAGGTTGCCCATTTTACTCATAATTTCAGAAGCATCTTCATCGTAGCTTTCGGGGTACTTAACAAAAACCTTTGTAATTGCATTTGCCAGAGGTGAATCTACAACGACCTGAATGTCTGAGATCGCATTGCGTTCTTTAAGAATAAGAATATCGTGCAACAGATCCTGGGTGCGTTCAAGCGCAAAAGCCGGTATGATAATCTTACCGCCGCGCTTTTCGGCATCTTTAAAAACTTCAGCCAGGCGCGCAAGTCTCTGCTCTTTACTTACTTCTTCACGGTTACGGTTGCCATAAGTCGACTCGACCACGAGAAAATCGGTTTCTTTGATTCTGTCAGGATCATGCACAATCGGATGGTCATCTTCGCCAATATCGCCAGAAAAAACGATTTTGCGGGTTTCGCCGGCTTCTTCAAGGATTATTTCGATAAACGAAGATCCCAGAACATGCCCGGCGTTATGATAGGTCACTTTGCAGCCTTCCGCAGGCACAAACGACTCATAACGCTTCAGGCCCTTAAGCAAAGCAATTGCTTTGGTGGCGTCTTCTTCCTGGTATATTGGTTCTATTGGCGGTAAGCCCTTGCGCTCATTACGATGGTTTTTCTGAAAAACTTCGATTTCCTGAATATGCGCCGAATCAGGCAGCAGGTGACGAAGCAGATCAACAGTCGGCTCTGTGGCGTAAATAGGCCCTTTAAAGCCGTGTTTAACCAGCTTCGGTAGAAGGCCGGTATGATCTATGTGGGCATGAGTAACCAGAACGAAATCAATCGAAGCCGGATCATAAGCAAATTTACGATAGTTATGCTCTTTAAGGGTTTTACTTCCCTGAAACATGCCACAGTCAACAAGAAAACGGCATTTATCGGTTTCTACAAGATAGTTTGAGCCCGTTACGCAGCCAGCAGCGCCGTGAAAAGAAATTTTCATGATGATCCTTTCAAGTATTGCTTATGAAGTTATTTTAACAGAAGTGCCTATAGGTAATTTTTTATTCTTTGCATAGGCCAGCAGTTTATCTTGACGTATACTGTGTTCTGTCTCGAACTCAGAACCCTTGTCGGTTTTATATGACATTTTCAGAAGCTTGCCCCAGGCGTTGTAAAGGGTAGTCACCTCGGTAACTTTGCCACCATCAGGAGCCTCGAAAATACGCGGCAGAAAGCATATTAAGCCATAGCGACCCGGGCCGATGAGATACACATGGCGTTGCAAATTTGGCGGTAGACGCCGGTATTCATCCTGGAGCAGCGGCATGTAAGTCCCTACTGTGCCAAAATCTCCGGGGTCTATAAGCCCGGCAAACGGTCTTGAAAAAGATTTCAGACCAAGTGCTTCGAGAATTTCATTAATATGCTCACGTGCTACTATTTTAACTGCCATAGGCGGCCTATTCTATTCTTTAATCATTTGCTAATCAAGATTTTTTTTACTGCACCTGGAGTATGTATAAATGCCAGATCGGCGCCGTATGCAGAATCAAAAACTTTTTTACTTCAGTAATCGTCGTAAAAACGCCTTACACGTTTATTTATCTGACAGGTCACTTCATAAGTAATGGTTTTAAGTTTTTCAGCCCATTCATAGCAACTGATAGTCTGATCACCTGAACTGCCAATAAGCACAACTTCGTCACCGACTTTAACATCGGTGACATTACCTAAATTACACATGCTCTGGTCCATGCATACTCGCCCGACCACAGGATAAGAACGTCCATTTATCAGCACACGCCCAGAATTTGAAAAAAGCCGGTTGAAACCGTCGGCATAACCAGCCGGAAAAGTAGCTATCCATGAGTCTTCTGGCGCGATCCAGGTGCGGCCGTAACCAACTGTGCCCCCCTTTGGAACCAGCTTTAAAAAAGAAACACGTGTCTTAAAGCTCAGCCCCGGAAGTAACGGTACAGTCTCGTCTGTTTCGGCTGACGGGTAAAAACCGTAGATCATAATGCCGGGACGAACCATATCACACCAGCTCTCAGAGTGTGAGAGCACTCCTCCGCTGTTGGCGCAGTGAACCAGCGGAAATTTAAAATTCAGACGTTCCTCTATTTCTTTGACGACCCTTTTAAACCGCTCAATCTGTCGCTGCGTAAAATGCTTACCTTCTTCGTCGCTGACCGGCAGGTGCGTCATTGCACCACCAAGCATTAGATTCGGGCATCGCTTTACGATCTCATCAGCCAGCTCGATAGCCTCTTCAATCTGAACGCCAATACGGCCCATTCCGGTCTCGATCTTAAGATGAACCTGTGCTGTTTTGCCAAGTTTTGCAGCAACGGCATTAAGCTGCCGGGTATTCTCGAGTTCACAGGCAGCGAGGCTTAAATTATTGACAACGGCTTCTTCCATTTCTTCGGCAAACGCCGGGCTGAATTTAAGAATCGGCAGTTTGATACCCGCCTGACGCAATTCAATTCCTTCAGGAACCGTTGCAACGCCGAGCCAGTCCACACCAATTTTCTCAGCCATTTTAGACACTTCTAGCGCGCCATGACCGTAACCATCGGCTTTTACGGCAATAAGAATTTTTGTATCACTGCCAACCGCTTTGCGAATGTTTTCGATATTGCTTCTGATATTTGCAAGATGAATTCTGGCGTGTGTTTGATAAAGCATTTAATTAACCTTCGATAACCACTTTCTGCACGTATTCTGAAGTCGACAGCGCAAGCAATGCGCCGTAACCCGGGTAAAAGCGCACTTCGTCGCCAACCTTGATCTCACGCACTGCATCTTCCACATCGAGAATCAGATGGTCGCTCGAACCGCCCAGCACAATCACACCCTCTTCTGCCGGTGTAATGCCATCGACGACCACGTCCTGACGCCCGATATTGCAAATAGCTCTGCGTCTGAGACCGCGATCAACAAAATCCTGGCTCCCGCCAAAAGCATCTTGACCTCTGTCACCAATCGGCATAGAAGGTTTCGTCTCGACCTCTATGACTTCTGCAACCGCAACAAATGTATCCTGGCGAGTGCCTGGCCATGGTGAACGATCGATGACATTGCGCCCAAGCACGATTGCTTCGCCAATACGGTAGAGATTGACTTCTGATGGCAATTTGCCTTCGGCCAGAATCGGCAAACCCGAACTGTTACCGCCACAAACGACAGAAAGCGGCAATCCGCTGGCTTTTCGACATGCCACAACGGTATCGACAAGCAGTTTCATATTTTCGGGCGATGGAATAACACCGCCATAACAGGCCAGATTACAGCCCATTCCGATGACCTCTATACCGTCAAGGGCGGCGGCATCTTTAACAAGAGCAACTGCCCTATCAGGCCAGACACCCTCACGCAAATCGCCGACATCAATCATAATAATGACTTTGTGAGAGCAATGCCTGGCCACAGCGGCCTGCGAAAGAGCCTGCATGGTTTGCAAACTCGAATTCAGGCTTATATCAGCAACCTCGACAACTTCAGAAGCCCTCGACATAGTTGGCAGACGCAACAATAAAAATGGGCCAGTTATGCCTGCCTGACGAAGTTTCCAGAGGTTTTCAAGACGGGAATCAGCGATCATGTCGGCACCGCCTTCGACCATGGCTGCTGCAACTGCCGGGTGTGCACTCGTTACTTTTGTCACGCTGGCAACGGCAACCCCTGCTTTGTGGCACTGTTCTACTATTGTTTCAGTATTCCAGCGAATGTGATCGATAAAAATTTCCAGTCGGGGCGTTCTGAATTTTGCGGTCTTCATGCTTTTGTAATCAATCATTCTTTTCTGTCCATTTTTTGAATGTGTTCTTTACCAGCTCGGGGTAATCGAGACTGATAGTGCCAAGCGCCGAAAACAGATAGTTCGAATCGAGCAGAATCTGAGCAGAATCACGTGGCATCAAGTATTTACCGGGGCCGGTGCAGATAGAACTCAGTATTTCACGGCCGCCACCAACTCGCGTAAGAGCACCACCGGTGCCCACAACCCACTTGACTGCGGTCAGATCTTTGCCCTTTACCACCTGTTTTTTGCCTGACGGCGTAAAAAGATCAGCAATAATGCCGGCATGGCGCCTTACGCCGATTTCAACAGCCTTGCGACACAACCAGGCGGTCATTTCCTTTTCAGAGTCTGAAGCAGGCATAGCCTTTATCTCGTCTATATGCTTTTTTCGCTCTTCTTCTTCGGCCATTTCAATAATATTGGCGGCATTTACATAGACGCCGAGATCACCTTCCACAGTACGCTTGGCATGCGGTTCAGGGTCGACAAGTTTATCGGCAAATTCTCTGCTTCCTTCACTGACAGAGTGCACATCGGTCGTAGCACCGCCAACGTCTATTACAAGAACATCACCGGTAACCTCGGCAAAAATTTCGGCTGCCCTGAGCACCGCACCCGGGGTCGGAATAATTTGCCTGTCTGTAAGGCTTTCGAGGCGTTCCATGCCGGGCGCGTGAGTGATATGACGTGAAAAAAGTTCCTGCATCCGCTTTCTCAGTGGGTCAACATTAAGCACATCGACATCTGGAAACACGTTTGGCGCGATCATCAGTTCGATACCTGCTTTATGAAAAACATTTTCAACCGCGCGTTTAATCGCGGCGTTTCCGGCATAAACTACCGGCACACCAAGATCTAGCGATGCGAGCTTGATAGCATTGGTTATAACTATATCGCGGGCGCCAAAATCGACGCCACCAGCCAGAATGACCATATTCGGGTTAATTTCTTCTATTTCTTCAAGATCGTATTCGCTGAGATCACCGGCAGTAACCATCTTTATAATGGCACCGGCACCCAGGCTGGCTTCTTTTGCTGCACGAGCCGTCATATTATAGGTCAGGCCATGCACGGTAACGCGAAGCCCACCGGCAGCCGAGCTATTTGCAAACACTTCAGCACTTTCGGTCTTGTAACCACTCGAATTTTCGAGATCTTCAATGGCCTCCAGCAAACCAATGCCAACATTTCCAAGAAGTACAGAGGTTGGGGCAAACCCCTGAGCGACGTGTGCAAGGGCATGGTCGGGAGTTTTTACAAAACCATTGGCCTTGGTTATAGTACTGCCAACCTCAAGCGTTAAAAAATCAAGAATATTGCTCATTACGGCCTCATCAGCAAGCGTGTCTACAAGCCAGGATAATACCACACACCCCGCAATTTCTCAACAAATCCCTGCAAGGTTAAATAGAGTAAACGCATTAAAAAATATGTTGCCCTGAGTAAAATTTACCTTCTTGAAAGTTTTCTATATTACGGGTTACTGTAATTGCTGAGAGAGTTTATTTATGGGAGGTTTTTATGACTAAAAAGATTCTGTTGTCGGTTTTTCTGTTTTTCGTTGTTCTGCTGATGCCAGCCTTGGCTGTTGAACTCGATCCCATCCCTGCCGGAGCCGACATTGTCGTTTTCGTAAACAACCACTCGGGGCTGCCTCTCGGCGACATGCTCAAGGCCGCCCCCATACCACAGATGGCCAGGCAGAAACTTGACGAATTTATAAACGCTACCTCTTTTAACCCCTTTAAAGATATTTCAAGAATTCAGGCAATGATCAAAAAGGGCGCCACAAAGCATGAAGATAACGCCGTTGTAATTCTT
>SABV01000237.1 GCA_009928855.1 Erysipelotrichia bacterium
GCGCTCAAGTCCCACTGCTGTTTCAAAAGTCAGAGGCATCAGGCCGAGAATAGTAGAAAAGCTGGTAATCAATATAGGCCGCAACCTGGTTCTGACAGATTGTTCAAGAGCCAGGTGGCGTGTTACGCCTTGTTTTATGGCACTGTCAATAAAATCAATCAGAATAATGGCATTGTTGACAATTGTGCCGCCGAGCAGAATAATGCCCATCATTGCAGGCATACACATCGGCTTATCAAAAATAAGCAACCCCCACAAAGCTCCGATCATGGCGAGAGGGATCGAAGCCATTACCAGAACCGGCCGCCACCAACATTCGAACAGAAGATAGAGCACCAGATAGAGCATAATAAACCCGAACACAAGCGCTTTGGCAAGGCGCATGGCGGTTTCCTGCATATCTGCCATCGTACCGGTCAGAACAGCATTGTATCCGACTGGCAATTTAAAGCTTTTGAGAACTTCATTCACATCGTCGGCAACCGACGACAAGGGCCTGATAGAGTTTAAACCCGTTATATCAATCGTCTCTTGAAGGTTTTCGCGGGTAACCAGGGTCGACTGCAAAACCTGACGATGTTTGCCGAGAGAAGCAAGAAAAAGGTCGCCGTAGGGACCCGGCAGCGCAAGCTCGCCGAGATCGCCGCTCCAGCGTTGCCCTTTCTGCCCGATTTCTGCACGCACAGAGAGGTCTACAAAGCCCTGCATCTTGAGTGCCGACACGCTTCGGCCCGAAAAAGTTAAACCAAGAAATTCGCCAATATCAGCCGGAGTAATCTGGTATCTGGCGGCGATCGCGAGATCAGGAGCGAAATGGGTTTCGGGCTTATTTTTTGCCCAGGTAAACCTTAAATCGTTCAGGCCTTTAATATTTCGCATCTGCCGATCGATATCTTCGGCAAGCCTATAAAGGATTTCAGGGTCGCGACCGGTAATCATTACATCTATCGGAGCCCTGCTTGTAGCCATTGGAGTTGCACCAAATTCAGCGACAGAAAAAGATGTAAGCTCTGGGATAATCATAAAATCACGACGCCAGTCGCGCATTATTTCCCAGATAGTTTCGCTTCTCTTGTCACGTGTGTTAAGACGAACCTGAACATCAAGCTGCTGCAACAACTGGCCACCGGCTCCAAAACTCACCTGACCGGCCTCAGACCCGGCAACAGTAGAAACAGACAGCACATGAGGATTACGATTGATCACTGCCTCAATTTTATCAATGGTTTTTTCAACTTCGACTGCAGTCATTGAAGGAGGCAGGTCTGCCTTTATGATAACCATTCCGGTATCCATACGAGGCATCAGTTCGCGTCCGACAATGGGCAATACCGTTCGTGCGGTAAAAACAAGAAGTATGAAAGAAAAAATGATCAGCGGCAGCCTTATTCTAAGAGCAAAATGCAACAGACTGACATAAACATTGGTTATCATTTCGAGCAGAGAATCAACAGTCTTATAGATGATGCTGCGACTTTCTTTGGAGGAAACCTGTTCATCGGGCTTGAAGCTGGCAAACATCTTTTTGAGCAGAATCGGCACAATGGTTATGGCCGCTGCAAAAGCGCCAAGCAGTGTAGAAGAAATTGTCATGGTAAGGGGGCGAAGAACCTGCTGAGGGTAACCACCGACAAACATGATCGGAATCATTACCACAATGGTGGTTAACATGCCGCCCCAGATAGAAAAAATGACTTCTTCAGTTCCTCTGACAACGCTTTCAGCACCAAGATTTTCGGCTTCAAGATGGCGATACACATTTTCCACCACGACGATTGCTGCATCTACAACCATACCAACAGCTATTATCAGGCCAGTGAGAGTGACCATATTTATAGTAAATGGCGTAAAATACAAAAAAGCAAAAGACGACAAAAAAGAAAGCGGAATAGACACACCAACAATCACCGAAGCTCTGACATTTTGCAAAAGCAGCAAAACAACGAGCATCGTCAGCCACACTGCCGAAAACAGAGCATCCTTCATGCCCCGCACATTGATCGATATAATTGGCTCCTGGTCAGTTGTCACCTCAAAGCTGATCTCAGGATAACGTTCTTTCAATTCAGGCAAAAACTTTTTGACACTGCTGATTCCGGCCACAGCGTAGCCATCTTCCGGCTTGAGAACGTTCAAAGCGATTGCAGGCTTGCCATTGCCATGATAAACACTACGCGGCTCTCGAATCGAAAGACTTATAGAAGCCACGTCACCAAGCGTTACCACGCCGCCCTGCTTCACTCTTACTGGCAAAGACATAAGCTGCTCGGGGTTGCGAGCCTCATTAAGAGTTTTAACCAGAGATTCACGCCCGTTCATTTCAAGATATCCACCGGGCAAAGAAATATTTTGCGCGCCAATAGCCTGCAGCACCTGTGCAGGAGCGATATGAAACTGCCTCAATCTGTCTATGTCCATGCGAACAAGAACTTCAGGTTCATTGGCTCCAAAGACATCGATTTTGCCAACACCGTCAAGACGCAGCAATTCTTCCTTTATATCGTTTTCAGCCAGAATCCTGATGGCTTTGAGATCAAGAGAAGAGTTATCTGAAGGGCTCAAAGATAAAGTCAGTATCGGCCGGTTCGCATCGGTTACTCTGAAGAACTGAGTCGTTTGGGCTCCAGCCGGGAAACGTCTGGTTACGCGGTTCACCGCATTTATCACATCTGTCATTGCGGCAGAATGATCTGTACCATACTCAAACTGGGCATTAACAGAAGAAACTTCGTCACGAGAAGTGGAAACCACCTTTTTAATACCGGTCAATCCCTGGAGTTCTCGATCAATAAGGGTAGTCACCCGTCTGCTTACGTCATCTGCCGAGGCCCCTTTTACAACTGTCATCGCAACAATCTGCGGTGGCACAGTATCAGGAAAAAGGTCAACAGGCATGAAGTTGTATGATATGACACCTATAGCCGTTATCAGCAGCCAGAAGGCGAATGTCCAGGCCGGACGCTGAATTATAAAAGAGATAAATTTCATTTTATAACCTCAACAGCAAAAGAAGCTGGCAGACGGACATTCTCAAGATATGCCCCGACAGCCAGTTCGGTGCCGGCATTAACAAGACTGCTGTCAGCGAGAGTTTTTCCAGCATCGCCACGCAGACGTGAAGCCAGCGACAACCGCTGTGCACGGTCGTTATCGATAACAAAGACATAAAATTTACCGGGATCTTTAAAATCGACAAATCTTGCAGATTCAGGTATAACAGGGCCCTCAGCAGATTCGACAACCACACGCGCGGGCAACTGCATGTCATAAATAAGCCCTTTTATCGCACCAGTAGTCACAGCTTCTACGGTAACCTGTCGCAATTCGTTCTGCACCGGGTAAATACGGCTGACAAAAAACTCATTATTTTCAAAACCCGTTATTTTTACTGCCTGACCAAGGTTGATCTCCAATGCAGATTCCTGAGGGATTTGCATAATCAAACGGGTTTGCGACGTATCTTCGATGTTATATATTGGCGTGCCAGGAACAACGCGATTGCCCGCTTCCTGCAGGCGAGCGGAAACGATACCATTAACAGGAGCCGTAATTTCAGTGTATTCACGTCGCACCTGCCAAAGCAGAGTATCTTTTTCGGACGCTTTTTTTTGCGCAATAAAAGCATCTAACTGCGCTTTTTGCGAACGAATTTGCGACTGCAGCACAGCGAGGCGGCTTTCTGCCTCTGCCCTGCGGTTTCTAGCATTTTCGTATGAATTCGAAGCCATAGCCCCAGCTTTAAAAAGTTTATCGGCGCGTTTCATTTCGCTGTTCCAGAATTCCAGATTGGTTTCAAGGGCAGCAAGCTGGCTTGTAAGAACCTGAAGGTTGGCGCGCATAGAAACAACCTGGCTGCCCATAGAATCACTTCTTGCCTCTGCTGCCTGAAATTGCGCGTCTTGTTCTCGGCTGTCGATAAGCGCGATTACCTGACCAATTTTAACCAGATCGCCTTCACGACAGTTCATCTGCAGTATTTTGCCACCGGTTTCAGCTTTGAGTTGAATAGTGGCTGCACTTTTAACTGTTGCCAGAACCGGCATTGTCCGCTCAATGTTCTCTACTTTGACAGTTATGGTCTTTACGGCTACGGGCACAACCGGCATCATTGAAGCATTCGCCAGCTTCATTTTAACCTTTGCCAGAGCGACAAGCGCAATTACCACAAAAACTACCGCAACAACAGCAAACAAAGAAAGACTCTTTTTATCCAGGGGTTTTTTGCTACTCATTTCGTTTTCCTTTTATTTTCGAGCAACCGTGCCAAAAAAAGCATCTGAGCTGTTGTATCTTCAAGCAAAGCGACCTCGTTACGCTGCAATGTCCATCTTATGACGCTTGCCTGCAAAACGCCAACAACACATACAGTCGCGGCCTCTACATCGTTGTCTGTCATCATTATTTTAGAGCCTTGAGCGCTGGCAACAATTTTACGAACGCATTCTTTGAGAAAAGAGAGATTGTTCTTCATCACCTGCAGCAGGCGTTCGTTTTCGGGGCGAATTGCTTCAGAAAAAAACAACACGGGATTAAGCTGTTTATCTATCAGATGGTGCAAATGCAGCACAACAAGCTTCTGTAATTTTTCGGCGAGTGCAAGTTTCTCGGCAACAAGCTCTTCGATAGCTTTTCGCCACGGTATAAAAAGAGAATCAAGCATGCCCAGCATCAATTCTTCTTTACTGAAAAAATGCCGATAAATTGCGGCCTCACTTATACCAACACGTGCCGCCACAGTTCGAACGGTAAAATTGCCGAACCCTTCCCAAAAAATCAATTCTCTGGCAGCGGCAAGTATCTCGTCTTTGCGAATTTCTCCGGGTTTTCGAGGCATACAAACTCCACTAGTTAGTTAACGTTAACTTATTATACACCCAAAACAAAATTTCGTCCAGAAAGAGAAAAAAAGATAAAATTAACTATGCAATTCAGATTCTCGGCGCGAGAGATGATAAAACCAGGCGGCTACGAGAAGAATACCGCAACCCTGAATTAAGCAAACTTGATCCGGCGGTAATATATCGCCAAGATAACCAAAAATAAGATAGGCCACCGGAAACGAAAAGCTGATGATAGCCTGCATGGCAGCAAAAAAACGTCCTTTAACCTCATTCGGAACAACCTTCTGAAAAAGGGTAACAAACTTCACATTGTTGACTCCTAGAGATACACCGGCGCCGAAAAGAGCCAGAGCAAAAGCATAAAAATTTATAAACAGGCCCGGAATAAAAAGACAAAGGCCATAAATAACCATGCTCACAGCACCCATACGAATGGTTCGCCCATCTGTTTTTATAATTGCCGCAGCAAAAGTACCCAATAGAATGCCTATCCAGAGAGAAGCCTCAAGCCAACCAAGAATATCGGCCTCAGCATGCAGGGATTTTTGAACATATAGAGGTATCACTACCAGAATAGGCGTTGCAAAAAAGTTTACCAACCCAAAACCGGCGAGCAAAAGACGTAGCAGCGGAAATTTATGCCAGTCCAGCTCCTGGGCCGGCGTCTGATCGGTATTTTCAGACTCCGATTCGGCAGAATCAACTAAAAGGTCATCAGAAGAAGCCGGAAAATCTATTGTCAATTCGATCATTGCCGAAATAAAATAGTTCACCGCAGTTAAACTGACCAACAAAGGAATCCCAAGCCAGCTGATCAGCACAGCTCCGAGAACGGAACCGCCAAAGCTGGCCAGATACTGTGTAGAAG
>SABV01000726.1 GCA_009928855.1 Erysipelotrichia bacterium
CGATACATTTTTTTATCAGGATTTATCCTGAGCTCCTGGCCCACTTTAAGGAAATGATTCTTCATATTATTGTCGGCCTGGAGCTGCGCCACAGTCGTATTAAAATGGTTGGCAATTTTTAACAGACTGTCGCCTTTTACGACCGTATAAGCCACTTCAGTGGCATCAGTCTTTGCAACCGGCGCGGCGGGCTTTTCAACAACACTGGCAACCGCCTTGGCGATCGCTTTTTCAGGAGCTTTAACAATCACCGGGGGAGTATTGAGAAGCTCTTTGTCGATAAATTTGATTACCGGCTTTACCGCCGGAGCCGCCGCCATCTGAACCTTTTCAACCTTTATCAGAGCTAATCCTGGCTGCGAAACAATCGTTTTTTTATTTTCACGAACAACTTCAAGTTTTTTGGCAACTTCAGTCATATCATGGGTAGATTTAACAATCTTCATTGCCTGCTGTCGGTCAACGAGCGGAATTCTGATTTTCTGATCAGCAACAAGCATGTGCGACTTCAGGTTATTTTCTTCAACGATATCTTTAAGCTGCACCTTGAAACGACCGGCGATTCTCGAAAGTGAATCACCCTTTTTAACAGTGTAAAGCATTCCATCTGCGGGCATTGGCACTTTAATAGTCTGACCAGCCATAATGTTATGTTTGTCATCTATTCTGTTAACACTTTTAATGGTATCGGCCTTTGAACCAAACAGCACTGCGATATTAGAAAGAGAATCGCCGGGCTGAACCGAATATTCAACAAGGTTTGTAAAAGAAGGCTTTTCGTCAGCAGCAATAAATTCTGCAGACACCGAATTTTCTGCCACCTTTGCAAAAGAATTATTTTTGGGAAGCATTGTAACGGGAGCAACTGCAGAATGTGTGGATTTGTCTACGCTGCCAAATTTAAGAGGAAGAACAGCGCAACTGGCTTCTGCAGCTCGAAAGCTTTGAATAAATGAATTATTCTGAAATGGGCTTTCGACGGTAAAAGCAACGTCACTTTCGCAATTGATGAATCTGTCAATAGCGATAGCAGAAGTTTCCAGCGCCACTATCGCCAGAAGAATGAGAACCGAGTA
>SABV01000238.1 GCA_009928855.1 Erysipelotrichia bacterium
TGGAGGATGACGATATCCATTTTGTCGCCCTGTTTAACTTTTTCTGGAACATCATGCCCTTTGACGATCTGGCCGAAAACGGTGTACTGATTGTCGAGGTGCGGAATCGCGTCAAGGCAGATATAGAACTGGCTGCCGGCGGAGTTGGGGTCGCTGGTGCGTGCCATTGCCAGAGTGCCTTTGAGGTGTTTGCGCGCATTGAATTCTGCCGGAAGTGTGTAGCCGGGGCCGCCGGTACCTGTGCCCTGAGGGCATCCGCCCTGAATAACAAAGCCGGGTACGACGCGGTGAAAGGTGAGGCCTTTGTAAAAGCCCTTTTTGGTGAGAGTCAGCATGCCTTCTACGTGTTTGGGTGCAACATCCGGAAACAGTTCGAGTACCATATCGCCCTTGTCGGTAGCGATTTGAATAACCGGATTAGTTGTTTTTTCGAGTTTTACATCAGCGGGAACCTGTGCCATGGCCATTGGAGCCACTGCGAGAAGTGCAATCAGAATATATTGCAGCATAATCAAAAACTCCTGTTGTGAAATTTAGATGCTCGCATTCTACTGCAACCCTTGCCTAAAGACAAGTAGCTGTGACCGATTGGTCACAGCTACCGGAGTTTTTTATCGAAATTTTTAATTCAGTGAATATTGAACGGTTATTTTAATCCAGGTTTCCTGGGGTTCGCCATTCGCGAGCACAGGCGAAAACACCCAGCGTCTCAATGCCTGCGCACCGTTGATTGCCAGTTTCGGGTCAATGGTTGAACTCATGGTTACGACATCGCCGACTGTGCCGCTGCGCTGAATCAGAACGCGATAAACTGCGTTGCCATGCACGCCGCTTTTGCGGGCCCAGGTCGGGTATTCGGGCATTACGCGAGAAACTATGGCGGGCGGGGCAAATCTTTCGCCGGTGCCGCCAAATGATTCTATAGAACCGATTTCAAATACACCTGAGCCGTCAGTTGAGGTTGCATCTTCTGCTCCGGTTGGGGCAGGCATGAAATCTTCAGGGCTGGCGCTGATCTTTTCGTCTTCAAGCAGTGAGTCGGGCGAAAGCATTTCGGGCTGACCGCTCATCATCGGGCCGGTCAGATCAGGAGTCAGTTCGCTTGAACTGCTTTTTTCAAGAGTCATGTTGCTGAGAGTTTCAAAAGACGGGTTGTTGTGGGAAGGTCTTACCGGAGCGTTGGCGACCGGATTTTCCTGTATTACCGATGGTTTGACCGTTTCGACCGGAACTTCAGAAACTATCGGGCTTTCTATTACATCTGCTGCGACCGGTGCGGGGGTTTCAACTTTCTGAGCTGCAGGAACCGGTGTCTGGGTAGACGGTTTTACTGCTGATTTTGGTGTGACATTTTTTTTGACGGTCGATTTTTTGACTGATTTATTAACTCTTTTTTCTTTGCCAACAACTTTTTTGGCACCGATGTCTTTTTTCTGAACAGTTCCTGAGCCGGCTCTTGGTTTATTCACAGGCGCAATGAGCTTTACCGGAACTACGGGAGCTTTAAGCGGTGCCGCAGAAACCTGCCGCCAGACGAAGAATGCTGACAGAGCAAGAAGAATGGCGACGTGAATAAGCATGGAGAGCTTGATTTCTTCCATGCCTTCGACTTGGCCGGGTTTGAGTTGTTTCAGAATTTTCATTTTGTTACAGGTGTGGTTGCCAGGCCAATGTTGGCCGCTCCAGAGCTTCTGATAGAGTCAAGGACATTGATGATACGGCCGTAGTTAGCGTCTTTGTCGGCTTCGACCATTACCGGGCGATCAGGGGAAGTACTTACCCAGGTTTTGATCTTTGCTGTCAGATCGGTCATTTCGAGCGGTTTGCCCGAGACGAAGATGCGGCCGTTTTTGGCAATCTGCACTGTCATGTTGTCTGTTTCCATGGTAGTTGCATTTGAGGCCTTTGGCACATCAACCGGCAATTTTTCCTGGTTGCGTGCAAAAGAGCTGGTAATCATGAAAAAGAAGACAAGCAGCAGAATTACGTCTATCAGATTAGTTACGACAATCTGAGGTTTCTGTTTGCGTTTTTCAGGCAGCAACTTTTTCAAGGTTTACCTCCATCGCTGTTGCCTGGTTAGCCAGGTCGAGAGAATGCATTTCTACCTGTTCGATGAATTCAATGCTTTTGGCTTCACACCAGTTATGAGCCACAAGAGCCGGAATCCCGACCAACAGGCCGGCTGCGGTTGTGTAGAGCGCTTCAGAAATGCCTCCTGCCAGAGCGGTCGGGTCACCGATGCCCACGGTAGAGATAACGCTGAAAGCTGAAATCATGCCGGTAACTGTTCCGGTAAGTCCTAAGAGCGGTGTGATGCTGGCGATGGTAGACAGTTTGCCAAGGTGCTTGTCATATTTTTTGACCTGAACCATGGCTTCCTGGCGCATTACATCAAGCAGATCTTCTTTGTTCATGTCGAGATGATCTACTCCGGCTGCGATTACGTTGGCGAGCGGTGTGTTTTCGGTGCGGCAGATCTTCATGGCTTCGAAGAAATTGCGGCTGGCAACTGCACCTTTAATTTTTTTCATGAAGGCCGGGGCGCTGTTGGGGTTGCGAAGGTAGAACCTGGCTCTTTCGATAACGATCGCCAGAGCGAAAACCGAACAAAGGGCTATCGGTATCATTACCGGGCCGCCGCTTACAAACAGGTCGATCAAGAATATGTTCTGCATTTGTTATTTCCTCCTAGAAATGTGCTTCGATGCCGGCGAGAGATACCCTGCCTTCTTCAGAAACATCGTAACGGATTTTTTTAGCTTCATCGTAGAGATCTTTGATTTTCAGGTAAGTGCTGAATCTGTTGTTCAAACGATAGCGCACTGCCAGGTCTGAACGGCTGTAGTCATCTGCATCAAAAGATGCGGTTCTGGTATGAGCGGTTCGATCAAATTCTGCGCGCCGCGAAAAATCAATCATGAATTTACCTTCGGTATAATTGAATCCGACGTCCAGAATCCTTTTTGGTTCGTACGAAATTCTTCGCCCGCTGTTTTCATCTTCTGGGGTCTGGTATGTAGTTTTAAGATTTATTTTAAAGTTATTTTCGATTTTAAAAGCGCCTTTGATGGTTGCGCCTTTGCGTTGGGCATCGTCGATAAATCTGAATGTAGAAGTCAGCATGTTTTTGCCGGCATCGTAATCGTCGAGATACTCAATGGCATTTTCTTCTTTTTGCGAGAAGAGTTCTACGCCGATTGTGTCGCCCTTTGTGCTGCGGTAGTTGACTGCGCCTTTAAGAGTCTTGACTTTTGATGCTTCAAGCGGGTTAGAAACGACATAACGGGTCGGCATAAAAATTCTTTCGACGCTGTCGTTGCCGAGATCTTCATCGTAAGAAAGAAGCAATTGCCAGGGCTCGTCAAAGCGATAATCAAGGTTGAAGTATGGGCTGGTGGCATCTTTTTCCATCAGGCTCATTCTCTTCAGACCGAATTTTGCATCTGATTTTTGGGAAACTTCATATTCGCCGCCGAGGTCAAGCACGGTTTTGGTGAGTTCGCGATCAGGGTTTGCCGTAGCTGTGAATGTATCTGATTTGATATCAATGGCAGCGCGACCTTTGAATTTGTTATTCATACTCTTGAGATAACTCGCACCTGCTGACATCGAAAAACCGGTTTGTTCTTCGCTGAAGTTGATTGCTGAATTGTTGATATCACGGCTGATAGAATCGACTGCCGCATGCCCGGTAAAGAATGCGCCATCTTCGAGAGTTGAATTGCCTGTCAGCCAGATACGACTTACACCATTTTCAATACCGGCATCGGGTGTTAAAACAGCTTTCTGACCCCTTTGAGCATATTCTTCGCTTGAGTATTCGCCGCCGGCAGAGAGTGTGTAACTACCTTCGCCTGTAGACGAGACGTTGGCTTCGAGGCCCTGTTTTCTTGTATCTACAAAAGATTTATAGCCGTCTCTTGCTTCACGTTTGATCACCAGATTGCCAATATAGCCCTCTCGTGTGCCTTTGCCGTTAACTATCAATTCATTAGAGCCACGTGTGCCTATACCGGCCGAAACCGATATTTCGTCGCGGTTCTCGCGATGAAAATTTTCCAGAGTTGGTTTTTCGGTCATGGGTCTAAATTCCATCGAACCTGTTTCTGGTACCAGCTCAGGCATCGGGTCTCTGCGTTCGCCCATGTCAAAAGAGATTCTTTGTCTTGCCGGGTCGATCTTTTCACTCTGGGCATCTTTGCCTATAACCTGAACCTTGCCCATATCAAAGGTGTCCGCAGCGTAAAGGTTGGTGCTGAGCCCCAGGGCCACAGCCATAGCGATAATTTTTCGAGTTTGCATCTGCATGCCTCCGGGCATATTTATTTTTCTTCAATAATCATCGGCAGATAAGTAAAAAAAAATGAGTGCTCTTCAAAATAGCGTACAAAGCAAACGCCCCCTCGAAGCATAAGCGCTTCGAGGGGGCGTTTGCGCATTTACTTTTGCAGGGCTTTTTTTGCTTCCTGTTCGAGTTCTGCCGATGGTTTTGCTTTTAATACCTGCTCATACATCATGTTTGATTTGTTAAAATTCTTGAGTGTTGCATAGCCTCTGGCTGCTTCAGCGTAAGCTTCTGCCATAAATGCGCAGCCGGGGTATAAAACAGGCACTTTAAGTACTTCAAGAATCCCATTCTCGATTTCGCCCGATGCGATAAGGCTTTTTCCGAGCCACAATCGAGACTCTGGAATTGCAGCATCGGTCGCCGGGTAGTCTTTTAAAATAGCCGAGAAAGCTTCAATGGCACCATTGAAATCGTTCATGCCGTAAAGCGAAATGCCGCAGGCTCTGCGTGCTTTTGAGGCAAGAGGGTGCTTGGGTTCTTCTGCGGTAATTGCTTTGTAATGTTGAATTGCCAGCGGAAAGTTTGCAAGTTCGCGTGCAATTTCGGCTATATGAAATCTGGCTTCCTGTCTGAAGTAACCTTTGGCATCCATCAGTTGCGAAAAGGCAGCCAGCGCCTGCCCCTGGTCTTTAAGATCCAGCCAGCACAGGCCAATTTTAAAGACTGCATCTTCTCTCAGTTTCCCTTGGGGGTATTTGTCGAGATATTCCTGAAACCTTGTAATGGCATCATTGTAGCGTCCGGCTTTCATCAGCACTTCTGCTGATCTGAATGTGGCCTGTGGTGCCAGTTCTATGCCCGAAATACTGATTGCTTCAAACGCTGTCAGGGCATCTGCATAGCTGTTCTGCAGATAGGCAAGTTCGCCTATCTGATAGAGTGCATCGAAGCGGGTTTTGCCTTTTGGAAACAGTTTTATGACTTTGTTGAAGTTGTCGCCCGCCATAGCAATGTTGCCGAGATTAAACCAGCATTCGCCGATGCGGTATACGGCTTTTTCGCGAATATCCGGGTTACTTTTTTCAGAACTGACTTTTTCAAAATTTTCGATTGCTTCTTTGAAACGGGTTAAAGAAATATTTACCAGACCTGACTGATAATGTGCCTCATCGCGTTTGTCGCTTTTGGGGTATTTTTTGATGAAGTCTTCGAAAGCTCTGATGCTTTTTTCAAATTCGCCGGTGCGTGAGAGGGCCAGCGCTTTAATGAATTCAAGTTCCTGACGATCTTTTTCGTCCAGGGCGCTTGCGGCGCGGGTGATCCATTCGATTGCCTTTTGATACTCGTGCAGATTCATCAGCAGGTCTACCAGGTTTTTGATCGAGTCTTTGCGCACAACCGAAGTGGGGTTTCCTG
>SABV01000727.1 GCA_009928855.1 Erysipelotrichia bacterium
TCTGACCGTTTCGGTAGTTTTCAGTGGTTGGCTTGCGTTCAAGGTATTTAACGCGCTCAAGACCGTTAAAGTGCCCGACATCGCAGACTTTTTCAAGCCGGAAAAATATCTGACCGAATTCGAGGTAATGATGCTTGCAGAGATGGATAAGCCGGAAATGTGGGTTATGGACTATACAATAAGACACAAAGCCGGGTTTCAGTATTGGATTTCTAATATACCATTTTTCGACTTTACCAGCTATCAAAGCAGTTTTTATCCAAGTGCTCCAGAAATCAGCGGCCTTATCGCAAAAATTATGCTCTGGAGCAAAGCCACATTTATTCTAATTCCTGCATTGTCTGCTAATGAGCGCAAGAAAAAGACCGAAGCCGCAAAATTGGCCCTAGAAAAGGCGACTCAGCTTTTGAAAAAATCTCAACAGGAGGCGGTAAAATGATCGACATGAGCAGATGCGTTGATTCTGCCGATTATTGGCAGAGAAGGGCAGAAAAAGCAGAGGACGAAAACCAACAGGTTAAGCGGCTTAACGACCAAATGTATCTCGCTTTGCAGGACGCTTGTAATACTTGCCCCGGTCGAGCGTGTGAAAATGGCGCGGGTTGCACGATAAAAGACGCGATTGAATCGAAAGTGGCACTGACGAAAAGGCTGAAGGGGGCAAATAATGGCGAATGAAGATAATGTAATAACATCGGAAGAAATGGAAAAATACAGTTGCGCGCGTAAAAAGCCGGAAGTAACCAAAAGCGATAATTCTCAAGTCTTTTCGACGGGTAGCAGACGCGACAAGCAAGAGGGCAAAGGTTTCCCAAGTCTTTTGCAGTTCGCCGCATTGCTTGAAGTCAGCAAGGTTGCAGAAAGTGGCGCTATCCATTATGGCCGTGATAATTGGCGAAAAGGGCAGCCGTTGAGCCGCTTTCTCGATTCTGCAATCAGGCACATTGTGAAGCATGTTTACGGGTGGAATGATGAACCGCATATTGAGCAAGCAATTTGGAATTTATTGTCATTGAAAGAAACCAAAATGATGATAGACATGGATTTATTGCCGAAAGAGCTTGATGACGTGCC
>SABV01000728.1 GCA_009928855.1 Erysipelotrichia bacterium
AGCAGCAGCTTGCGTATATTGCGAAGCTTGCCAATATCTTTGCACACATGAATCTTCTGGTTGTCAACAACGGCAATACCGGCAGAGTCGTATCCGCGGTATTCAAGCCTGGTAAGGCCATCAAAAATAACTTCATTAGCCGGTTTTGCGCCTATATATCCGATGATTCCACACATTCAGAGAATTTCCTTTCGATTCATAACAGTCAAAATTTAACTTTGCCCGGCCTCAGATCTTTTTTATCTCCCTGTGGCGCAGAAGTAGGGACTGCCGTTTTATCAGTCTCAAGACGTTCAACAGCTTCTTTTGCCTTTGCTGCGTAAGCGGTTTCGGGAAACTGTTCTGCGATTGCATGGTAAGCCTGCACAGCATCAGCATTCTGACCATTTGTCTCAAGAAATGTCGCATATTCAAATGCGGCCTTAGGCTGACCCGCCGAGCGTTCTACGTATTCACGAAAAAACTCTTTTGCCGCGTCGATATTGTTGTTTTTAAGGGCAGCAGTAGCCCTCAAAAAGCAAACCTGCGGGTGTTTAACACGCTTCTCGACTGCCAGAAGATGCTCTTCAGCATCGCCGGTTGCGCCGCTCATTATAAGCCCTTCGGCAAGCACCAATCGGCTTTCGCTGCTCTCTGGAAAATCTGCAAGAATGCCCGCCGCTTCTTCGAGGCCTTTGGGCACATTGAAACTTCTTACCAAACTCAACGCATTTATGGCGCGATATTTCAAATTGCCAGGCGCAGCCTCAAGAGCCTTCTTTGCCTCCTCAGCCGCCTCTTCGAAAAGCTTGTTCTCAAGCAAAATCTGCGCTCTGGTGTAATTGGCTTCGGGGTTGCCTCCGCCAGCTACGATAACACCGTTTATCATTTCTGCGGCATCCTCAAAGAAGCCTTTATAAAGCTTGATTTGAGCCAAGCCAATTATGGCATCTGATATGTTTGGATCTTTTTTGGCAACTTTTTCGTAAACAGCCTCGGCATCGCCAAGGCGCCCCTGTTTAACCATAGCATCAGCGAGATTCAGCATTGCAAAAACATCTTCTTTTATCTCGACCGCTTTGCGAAACTGCTCT
>SABV01000239.1 GCA_009928855.1 Erysipelotrichia bacterium
GCGGTATTTGATGCGTCATTAGCAAGGTCTTCCCAGGCAGCCCAGTATTTATCAAGCTGATTCCGTAAGGTGGCGGTTCCCGGTTCATTCAAGATAGATTCTATCTGCTTAAGCATGTCGTTAGCAGATGATTTCCAGTCAAGAGTCGAGGTTTCATCAGTTATTTTGGCGTCGATGAACTCATCTCTGAACTGCTGAATTTTGACAACAACAGACCCCGAACCAACCTGAGCGGCAGAAACAGGCGTAGCAAGGTTTGTCGTCAAGTAAGGGCTGTTAGACTGAATAACAGCTCTCTGTCTCGTATATCCTTCGGTGTTGGCATTGGCAATGTTGTGCGAGGTAACTTCCATCGCCTTGCGCTGAGTAAAAATACCGCTTTTGCCAATATTCAGACCAAAAAAACTTCCAGACATCGCCGGCCTCCTTACGATGATGGCCTTTATTTTTATATTTATGCCATCCGGGAAACATAATCTTCCCTATAATCTCTATCGGCGATTTACCTGGTTTAGTTTAGTACAAAACTAAAAATCTTCCCACAAGTAACTGTTTCAGTTACTCGTAAGAAGATTTTCAGTTATTATGCTATCGGCGCGTCAGGCTTTGCGATCAACTAGCGAAGGCTTTGATATCGCTCCCGGTTGTCGCCCGCCAGGACCATAGGTCACATCGGCGGGAGCTCTAGTAATAAGCTTGATAGAGTACTGAGTCAACTCAAGAGCCCGTTCAAGCAACTTCTGGTTTTCGTCATTAACAACTTTTATTTTGCTGACAACTTCACGCAACTGAGTACCAACCAACCACAAATCAGACTTGCCGTCAGTCTCGGCAATTTTTTCAACGGCCACATCAAGATTAGCGTCTACAGAGCCAGAAATTCTCACCACGCAATTTCGGCGTTCTGGTTCAAGTTCTACCAGTCTCTGGACAAGCTGTTCTTCCTGGGAAACAATAGTTTGAAAATCGGTCGAGAACTTCTCGAGCAACAGCTTTTTCTTTTCGAGGGCAAGCTGAAGCAGTTTTTGATAAACAGTGAGCTCTTCACTGAGAACCTTTTTAAGCTCTTCGACTACCGCCTTCAATCAGGTCAGCCTTCCCAGGATCTGGTGACAACACCACTGGCGAACAATTTTTCGGCAACCGCTTCTGCAGGAACATTATACTGACCGGCATCAAAAAGTTTTTTTATGCGGTCAACCCGTTCTGACCTGACATCCGGTTCGTTTGCAACAACTTCTGCCGCAAACTTGATAGTCTCTACAGGATCAGCCTGCGGAACAGGGGTGCCAGAAAGCACCGGGTTGTTCGGGTTAATTCCACTCGGCGGATGAAAAGCCTTGACGTTGCCGTCGGTCTTAACATTAGCATCCTGCATCATCTTCCGGAAGTCGCCATCCGGCTTTGCTGCACCTGCTTTCTTCACCTGGTCCTGATAGATTCTCGTTATGTTTACACTATTGGAAACCTTCATGGTTCCTCCTGACTCCCTGAACGTCTTCCCCCTGGTTTATCTCTCGTTAGCGGAGGACGCCTCCAAGGTTGAATATCGGACGAACAGGCAGGTTCATTTAGCTAAATTCTGCAATTTATTCTACATCCTGTCAGAAACAAAGTCAAATGCGTATTATTGCCCGTAATCGCCCCTGCAAGACAACCCTGTTTTTTTATAAGAATGAGATACCACAATAGCGCAAACTTCGGCAGGTCGAAGCGAAAGCAGGCGATCTGCACATTTTCGCAATGTTGTACCGGTCGTAGCAACGTCATCTATTAAAACGAGTCGTTTGCCACGAAAAGCATCAGGGCTGAATCCTGGGGCCAGGGAAAAAGCATTATCAAGATTTGTGAGCCGTTCTTCCTCATTGCAGTCTGCCTGGGGCCTGGTGTGTCTTAAGCGTTGCAACAGCGGGCTATAGTGAGATCCGCAATGCCTGGAAAATTCTTCAGCCAGAAGGTCGGCCTGATTGAAGCCACGCTTCTGAAGACGGTCAGAATGCATGGGAACAGGGATAAGCACGGCATCTTTTTTCAGAAAACTTTCGAGTTGGCTGTTTTTTTTACAGACTCCAGCAAGTATTCTGAGCAATTTTTCTGAAGGTCTGTATTTGATAATCTTAACAATATCAGAAACAAAAGTACTGTAACTGCTAAGCGTGTAAACAGCAAAATCGCACCTGGTATCAGAGGTGATCTGCGGCGGGCCAATAATTGCCTGAAGCTTCTGCAGACACGACTCACACAAGACCACCCCAAATTGCGTCGTATTTTTACAAACATGGCATCTGAACGGCAAAAAAACAGAAACCACAGTCTTCACAAGGTCTTTAATAAACAAAGCAACCTCTCCGAAACGATTTATCTGTTTTTCAGACTAAGACAGATCATAAAAAAGCGCAACTCACACAGCTGAACAAAAAAACAAAAACCGCCTTGACGCAAAAAGAGTCGCCTCAACAGAGCGACTCTTTTTGTGTGTTAAAGGGGCTTTTATTCGTCGTTATTTGCAGCACCGCCACGCCTGGTGCGTTTGTAAACGCCGCGCCGGGCATTTTTTACAAATTCGTTAAACATGGTGACATATTCGTCGTCGGCTTTAACCAGTTCAGACCATTGCGCCATAACCTGAGAAACATTCATTTCAGAACGGAAGAAAACTCGATAAAGTTCTCTTATGGCTGCAATAGATTCTTTGGGAACATTATTGCGCTTGAGGCCAACCGCATTGAGACCAACTACGCGAGCGGGGTTCCCATCGATTTTGATAAACGGCGGAACATCTTTGACTATCTTGCTCATGCCACCTACCATTACCATGCAACCCAATTTGCAGAACTGATGAACACCGGTAAAACCGCCGAGAACAGCCCGGTCACCAACTTCAACATGACCAGCAAGCGTAGTACAGTTAGACATGATGATATTGCTTCCAACTTTGCAGTTGTGAGCGATGTGAACATAGGCCATCAGAAGGTTATTGTCACCAACTATCGTTGAGTGCCCCTCTCCTTCTGCCAGGTGAATTGTGGTAAACTCACGAAAATGGTTTCCATTGCCAATTTTCACAAAGGTTTGCTCGCCCTTGAATTTTAGATCCTGGGGGGGCGCACCAATAATGACAGAAGGATGAATCACGTTGTCTCTGCCAATAGTCGTATAGCCGTCGATATGACAGCTTGCACCAACAATGGTATTTTCACCTATTTCAACATTTTCACCGATTACAGTAAAAGGACCGACCCTGACTGTTGGGTGAAGCTTGGCACCTGGGGCTACAATGGCGGTTGGATGAATAGACATTGGCTGCTCCTTCTTTTTTCGCGTCAAACAAGCTGAAACATCAGTTCGCCACCGGTCACAAGGTCGCCATCAACTCGCGCTTCAACCTCGACCTTACCAGTACTGCCCCTTACCTTGAGCACCTTGGCGTGAAATTCAAGACGATCTCCGGGAACTACCGGTCGGCGAAATCTTACTTTATCGATTCCGCAGAAAAAGGGTGTCTTGCCTTTATGTTCAGGCTGTGAAAGAAAAAGAACCCCGGCAACCTGCGCCATGGCTTCGACCATGAGAACACCAGGCATTACCGGTTTTCCCGGAAAGTGACCGTTAAAAAATTCTTCATTGGCAGTGACATTTTTCATGCCGACGATTGATTCGCCCGGCACGATTGAAAGGATTCTGTCAACCAGTAAAAATGGGTATCGGTGTGGCAGAATACTCTTAATTTCTTCAATATACATCATTTCAGCACCCTTTCTCTGTTGCATCTGGTCAAATTTCTCACTCAACATTCGTGCAAATTTTACATTAAAACCATGGCCGGTCCGTTCGGCGATAATATGCCCCTTTACATCCCTGCCAATCAATGAAAAATCACCAATAAGATCCAGTATTTTATGAAGAATCAGCTCGTGCTGCTCTCTCAACCCGCCCGGATTAAGAATCTTGCCATCATTGGCGATGACAACCGCGTTGTCCAGGCTGCCACCACGGCCAAGATTGTTAGCTTTAAGCATCTCGAACTCATGTTCAAATCCAAAGGTTCTGGCTTTGCAGATTCGGCTGTGAAAATTTTCTTCAGTGATTTCAATGTGCAAATGCTGCTGTGGAATAATATTGTTTTTATAGGCAAGCACATAGGTCACTTCAAACTTATCTGATGGCAGATAAACCATGCTTTTTTCGTTTTCAACGAGCGAAAAAATCTCGGTTACAGCGCAAAAACTTTTATCGGCATTCTGAGCAGTTCTGCCAGCCTTTTCGATGAGTTGAACAAAGGTCTGAGCGCTGCCATCACCAGCAGGAGGTTCTTCATTAGAAATATTTATTATAAGGTTATCTACGCCACTGCCGCGCAAAGCGGCTAAAACATGCTCAACCGTGTTAACCGACACAGAATTTTCACTAATGATGGTTCCGCGGTTTGTAGAAACGACATTTTCGAGTCTCGAAGAAATACGCGGCTGACCTTCAACATCTGTTCTGACAAACACAATACCGGTATTTTCAGGTGCCGGCAAAAATTGCATAACTACAGGCTTGCCGGTGTGCAGGCCGATACCTTCAATACTTACAGCTTGAGCCAGAGTGAATTGTTTTTTGTCTTCATTCATAAAAACTAAAATGAGCGGTAATAATTTATGTTGTAGAGCTCTTCTTTGCGGTCGCGTTGTGCAAATTCAAGGCTTACGCCGGGGTAAGGGCTCAATTTGATACCAAAGGTATCGAGATCATCGCTACGTTCGGCGCTGAGAGTCACAAGGGGAAACACCATTTTTTCTATCCCGTAAAATGGCTTTTTTTCGGTGGTTATCGGGTCTTTATAATAACCGGCATGCAGTTGGGCACCAAAATATTCGATAGACTTGGATGCAGAAAAGTAGAAAATTTTCGAACCAAGCTGAGTACTCAAATCAGACACGCCCCAAACAATGCTCGGCAGCACAGTATCTTCTTCGAGCAATTTAACTTTAAAATTGAGAGGGTTCTTGCCTTTTTCATCGCCATTTAAATGTCTTAACAAAGAAACTTCGAGAAAATCGTCCATAAAAGCCTGCGAGACAAGCATGGCAGAATGACTGTCGTCATTGATATAACATACCGAGGAACGGGCAAACCCGGTCGGCATTGACAGATTGCTAGTGCCCATATACCTGACGCGGCGGGCAGTATCAGCAAAAACAGATTGCGAAATCAAAATCAGTGCCAGCAGGAAAACAGCTTTTAAAGCTCTGACAGGCATTGTATTATTCCTTCCCTTCGAGTTGCTTTTCGAGATCCCGGACTTTTTTTAAGAGTTCAGGCAACTTTCGCATGGCCGCAAGAATCTTGCGCTCTTCAGAGTGTGGCTTGATCGGAAACCCGGAAACGAAACTTCCAGGTTCAACATCGCCGGTAACAACTCCCCGCGCCGCAACCGTAGTTCCCTTGCCGACCCGCACATGACCAACCGTACCGACCTGACCGGCGAGAGTAACATAGTCTTCAAGAATTGTGCTTCCGGAGATACCCACCTGGGCAACGATAACACATTTTTTGCCAATTTGTACATTATGAGCAATATGCACCATATTGTCTATCTTGGAACCCTCACCAATCAAGGTAGTTTCCATGGTGGCCCGGTCGATTGTCACACAGGCACCAATTTCGACGTTGTCTTCAATGACGACGTTACCGACTTGAGGCACTTTG
>SABV01000729.1 GCA_009928855.1 Erysipelotrichia bacterium
AATAAAATCGGAAAAGTGCCGCTTGTGCCGATTTATACCGGCGAGAAAAAGGCGGAATTTGAAGCGGCAAGCGCGTTTATCGACCTTGCCTATACCAACGTGCAGTATTATCAGGATGAAAGCACCCACGAAAGCGCAATCAGCGCGGCAGAGTTCCCGATACTTTGTCTGACTGGCGGCGACGCTTCTGAAATTACAATCGGGCCGTTTAAGCTTGTCGGAGTTAAAGACCCCGCTGCAAGGCTTGTCTATGTCGAGCATTCCGGCGCGGCACTAGAGGCAGGCAGAAAGAACCTTGAAGAATTACGCACAAAAGCCGCTTATTGTGGTATGAAAGTGCTTTCCGGCGATACTGCCAACGGTGCAGATACGCAAACCGCAACAGAGGCCGAAATTGAAAGCATTGATACTAATTCTGATTTAAAAGTTGCTGCCGATAACTTCATAGACGCTCTGAATATGGCTCTTTGGTATGTTCAGCTTTATCTTGGTGAAGTTAAGAACGATACCGATAAGAGCAAGTATAAAGCAATGCTAGAAGGCGTTTACACGCTGACTAGCAAAGACGTTAGAGAATTGGCCGCCCTGATGGAACTTGAAAAAGAAGGCAAAATGAAGCTGGAAACCCTCTATGGTGAAATGAAGCGCCGGGGCACTATTTCAGACGATGTTAATATCGAAATAGAAGTTGCTTCTGCTGAATTAAAACAGGAAAGCGTAGAAATATAACCGATGTCGCAAGCCGGGAACAAGCTCAGGGATATATTTATAGCTCACTCATTCGACCTTGAAAAAGTGAAAGCCTCGTCTGCGCGCGCAATCAGTCGAACGATGGACGATTTAATCCTTGAGCTTGTCCGGGAGCTTTACCAGATAGACCCGCTTGGAGTTACGAGAACGAAATATCAGCAAGAACGCCTTGAGAAGCTGCTATCAATGGCAGACCAGACTATTAGAAGTCAGTTTAAGCTGATTGCGGGCGGCATGAAGAAAGAACTAATCACGCTTGCAGAAATTGAGTCGCTATTTGCAACAAAGGCAATTAACAGCGTCTTTACTGTTAAA
>SABV01000240.1 GCA_009928855.1 Erysipelotrichia bacterium
GGTTTGTTCCCAAGAAGCTTTGCGCCTGCGGGCGATAAAGACCTCTGGCTAAAAAGATACCAGGAAGACATAATTTCAGGCATAGACATAGACGGCACCAAATATAACTGGTGTATGAACATGGTTCCGCCCCCAGCAGAAATACAAGACCTGATGCGCGAACCTTACAGCGGCCAGTATCAAATAACCAGCCTGGCGAATTACGCAAGAGAAGTCACAGAGGACGAAGACGATCCAACAAAAATCAGCAACTACACAATTATCGAAATGACAGTCGAAAGCACCATAAACGATGCCCGAGACCAAAATTTCGTTTACCAGCTCAAAAAAACGATCAAGGTTTCAAGAGACAATGTACAATAAACACAAAACGAATAATGACACCTTAAAAATCAACAACTGTGCTCGCACCCACAAAAAGGGTATTACGCTGATAGAGGTTCTTATCGGCGCAGGTGTTTTGTCTTTGTTCATGGCTGGCCTTTTTACACTCTACTCTGGTGGGCAGAGGCTTGGCAGTCAGTCATTCTGGACTCAACAGACCGTCAACAGGCTAAGAAACGCCTGCCGCCATATTTCTGAAAACATCAAAAAATCTTCATATCCCTCGACAATAATTTACCCGGGCACCTCAGTCGAGAACACGAGCGACGATTTCAAGCTAAAATACAATTCAAAAGGAATTATTTTCGCCACCGAAACAGCCGATGTCGCCGGAGCCGCTAATCCTGGCACCTATCTTTTTCAATTCGCCGAAAGCGCCCCCGAACGGCAGCAGTTTGAAACCGACACAGCAGGCCGAATTAAATACCATATTTACTCGCTTTCGAGCAGCGGCAAGCTACTTCACCACCTTTTTGTCGAAAACGCCGTCGTCACCGTGGCCCCAGAATACGCTAAATCACTGAGCAAACCAACATTTCCACCCGATGGAGCCGCACTCGAAAACAGTTCAGTAATCGCTGAAAACGTAGAATCTGTTTCGGTACGCCCCCAGATAGAAAACGCAGTTTCTCCGATTACAGTTTCTATTACCTGCCGTTACCCCAAAGGCGAAACCAGACGGGTCGAAGAAACTACCGCCGTACCCAATGTGGCTAATTTAAAACAAACCTCAGGTTCAGGAACCTGGTAAGTTTTTTCAGGAGGCTCTATGAAAAAATATTTGATCAACCTTTCAGCATTGGTATTGTTACTGAGTATCTTTTCTGCGCCGGCATTTTGTCAGGCGAAAGACCAGGTATTGTTCGGTTTCACCAATGTTTCTCAGGCCATGATGCTGCATCCCACGATGGCTAATTTTCTCGTCAAAGAGGGACGCTTTTCGCCAAAGGCTTCAAAAGAAGCCAGGCCCTCTACGGAGAAGTTGAAAGAATTTGAAACAAAAAGAAACAAACTGCTTGCAGAAAAAAAGAATCTTGAAGAGCAGCTCGACAAAGAAGACCGCGATTTATCAAATGCGCTTTCGGCACTAAATGTAAAATTTAACAGTAAAAGCAAAGATTCCTCCCCCAATAAGCCCTCGGATGAGTATAATAAAGAGAAGAATTCTCTTGAAAATAAGTTCTGGGTACAACGCCGAGAAGTACAGATCAAGCTTTCAGGGCTTGAAAACAGCCTGGTTAAAATAAATCAGGAAAACGAACTGTTGCATCTTACTTCTAACGAAGAAACAGAAAGAATTTTTAAGGTAATGCTTGATGATATCTTTGAGGCAGTCAACATGGTTTCGAAACATTACAACGTAAGCTTTGTTTTTAACAGTTCTTTCTCAGCCGAGAGAACTCCTGTTAATCCTTCATTTACGCCCATCAACCCCATGGGCGAATTTTTCTCAAGTAATTTCAAGCAGGACGCCAATGAAGTTCTTTACGAGCATGGCGAAGAAGGCAGGGCACCATTGAGCATGACTCTCGGGTATTGGGTCGCCTGCCAGCGCTGGGCCTTCAGAAACACGGTTGATTCAAGACTTGATCAGGTAATCCTTAAAGGCGGGCTTGATATGACGCCGGCTGTAGTTGACTATGTTTATCAGAAGCACAATGTTTCGCCGGCACACCGCGAAATCATACAGGAGTTTCTGAAAAAGCAAAACACCCAGCAGTAAACAAGAAGAATGTGGCTGCAGAGACCACGAGGAGGAGAATATGTATAGATTATCGAGAATTTTTATTCTAACCGTCCTGTTTGCAATCCTGATTGCTCCAGGATTTGCCGACATCATTCCACACAATGGCGTTGCTTACCTTCTTCTCCCCAAAGATTATTCAGGAATTCACGGAGTTTACCGCCTGAACTATTTTTCAGATCCTTATGGCCCAATCCTCTCAGAAAACGGCAAGAGGCTGTTCGACCTGAATTTTGGCTCGGCTGTAGTTGTTAACGGCCTAGCGGTAAATCAGTCAAGCAAAATATATCTTTTCGTTGGACCAAATGTCACTGGCGCTTACACCCCGGTAGAAGCTGTCGGCTGGCTACCTTCCGGCAGATTTGAAGCGGATTCTCCCGCATACACTAAGCTGATTGGCCAGCCATTTTCGGCAAGTGAAGTTTCGATGGATGTGAATGACGAATTAGAGAATCTTGACTACACATTCGGCACAACCAACTATGACAACGATTTCTGGGATTACGGCCCCGAACAATGGAACGCCTCTCACCACAAGTACATACAAGGCACCTACTCAGACGCCTCAGGAAATTCCTACCAGTACAAATTCGACCCCTATTCACCAGACACACATAAAAACCTCCCACTCTGGAATGGTCCCGGAGTATCAGCAGCAGGGATACCCCACCCGACTGATCCTAACAAAGTTATTCTGCCCAATAAATGGGGCGGCATTGCTTGGTATGCGTTCGGCTCTCCTAATGCTCCAGCCGCGCACGTCGGAAAACTTATGGATGGCACCGGCGGAAGAGATGCAATGGATCAGAACGCGTTCAGGCTTGACTACGACGACCGAGGTGATTACAGCCCATACAGTGATGCCAAATACATTTCTTGTGTAGTCAAAAGAGTCTACGAAAAAAGGGACAGATCACTTGATCTTTACGCATATCTCGACAATGTTATCCCTCCTGCGACTGCTCCATACTCGGTTTACCCAACCATGGAAGCGTCAAGCGTATTAACAGCCACCGACCTTAAAATCACCGAAGAATACGGAAAATCATGCGCCGATGGCTGTATACCAGGGGGCGAACTTAACCCCGAAGCAGTCGGCAAGATAGAATCCTGTGTACAGGTATTCACCTCTACGACAGGTCGAAGATACGGGTTCAACCCGTTCGGCAAAAAGACTGGCCCCTTCGGAGCCAACGACGCAGCACTTCGAGTTGTTTATGGTGGAGCAAATTATAATCTCTACTTCAATTCTACAAACATTCGCAATGCTGGCTATTTTGAGACTTATTTGAAGGTTCCCCTTGAAAGCGCCACCATACTTGGCGTTTCTTCAAAATTCGAAACACCGGCAACCCCGGTTACAACTGCTCCCGACCATCTTTATGCCTCAATAGCAGATAAATTCTGTATCCAGGATTCGTGGTGGGGCAATGGTGGTATCGCTTATGAATATTATGCCAAAGACGCAGAGACAGATGGCATGACATTTCAGAAGGGGCACATTTATCGCCTGAATTATCTCGAAACAAACTCTCCCATACCTGAAGACGTAGGAAAATTCGATGGCGATATCGACGCAATATCGGTAGACGGGCACGGAAACCTTTATATACTTTACACAGAACTTAACTGCCCCAATGATCCTGCATGGCCAGATATTTCAGGGCTCCCGCAGGGCCCGGTTCTAGACAAAGTAGACCCCAAGTCACCCGGCAATCCGATAGCTGCTCACCCAGACTTTATTTCGGCGCTAAGCTGGATGAGACCAGGCGATGGCATTCCTGACTATGAAATCTCAGGCCCATCTCTGGCAAGGGATTACATCACAGTCAGATTCAAGCAGAGAGTTAAAAAAGTCTGCCGAAAATACACTCCGAGCGCGGGCGGTGGTTTCAGTCTCTCTACTGTTGAAGAGCGCGGCTACGTGAATGCTTCATTCGATACCATCAAAAAAAATCTTGAATATAAAGGCGATGGCACCTTCTCCTGGATAAACGCCTGGCATCACGAATATGGCATAAATAGCCGTGCCGCAAACTTTGACGCAGAATTTGCCGTGGTGAATATCGCCGAACGCCCTAGCAACAACAATTCAGACCCTACGTATTCAATCTGCAGATACGACCGCATTACATCTGACACGCCAATAGGCGAAGACACCGAAGTGGTTTTCAAAGTAGAAGGTTATCGCCCATACGGTCAGGATGGCAAAATACAGAATCTTGTTCATGCCGGTAGCATCACTGGTCTTGGCAATGTTTATGTCAATATGATTCCACCTTACGAAAATCGCGATGAAGACGGCGATGGCATTAAAGGCGGTTTCCCCTCAGGCTTCTTCGAAAATGACGCAGCCTATAAATTGAATGTCAAATGGCATATCGAACTGCTTGAACCATCAGACACATATGCAGCAGGTAAGGTCATAAAAACATGGGAAAAAGATCCGGATGCAGGCGATCAGCAGAAACGCCTGACCTTCAAATTTCCTCAGCCAGGCAACTACGCTGTTTATGCAGTCATAGGCTACAACTACTTCGACTATGATTCTCTAGGCGCCAATGATCGCCCTGATAACCTGGTAAGTCATATTGTCACCAGAAGTGGCATTACCACCCAAAAAATCATTTACCATGTGCAATCTGCAGCAACGACCATTTCAGATGGTTATATCTCAAACATCACCCTGAACACCGGCAATCAGACTCAGGGCAGCGTAGCTGCCGGAGGGCAGTCAGGCTACATTATGCCTGAGAACAATGCCCCCAGTCAGTTCAGCTTCACATTCACCGCCCAGTTCATCAGAGACGCGAACGTAGCTGCTGCTGGCGCCCAATATGAAACTTATACCGGCGTGGGAGTATGGGATTACGGTCTTTCTCCGCACGTCTACAACTATAACACCGATGGAACAGTCAATTCAGCAGTCCTGAATCCGGGCCGCAAAAAATTCATAAGCGAAGTTGCTCCGACTCCACCTGCTCTCGCGCCATACGAATGCGGCACCAGAGTAGATGCAGAACCAACAGCCAGAGACTTCGCCGCTTTAAAATGGCGACTGTTGATTTACCCACCGTATTATAATTCTTCGGATGCACTGATAACCGACACACCCGTAGTTCTGGGTGAAGGCGATTGTTCAGGCGCCAGTATCGTAACTAACCACGGTGAACAGAAGTTCACCATCAGTTATGCAATTCCAGACACAGCTCTTAATAAGCTTATGACTCCGATTGATCATGAAGCCTACAAAGTAAGACTCGAAATAAAATATCCGCGCGTAAAATGGGTAGAAGTAACACCGGCAGCAGGCGTTACCCAGACCCAGTTCAAAAGCATCGCTCCAGACTCGCCTTCGATGGGGCTGATTTCAAACGACCCCAATTCAACTGGCGGCGCCGATGTAGGCAAAGACACGACTGCCGGTCTGTTTGTCGGCAATGACTACTGGGAAGTCTGCGCGCGTGACACAACTATCATCAAACCCAAATTCGCGGGAATCGATGATGCAAGCAGCGGCGC
>SABV01000730.1 GCA_009928855.1 Erysipelotrichia bacterium
GGGCCAATGGAAAAAACTCAGCCAATGGATAACACCCCGCGCCGATATGCTTTTCGAATATCTCACAGATCGGTACATCCTTTTTGGAGAATGGTGTTATGCTCAACATTCGGTTTTCTACGATCGTCTGCCGGATTGGTTTCTTGCCTTTGATATTTACGATCGTGAACATAACCGTTTTTTTTCGTCTGTGCGCCGTAACGTCCTATTTGAAAAGCTACATGTTTCAAGAGTTCCTGTCCTTGCACACGGAACGTTTTCTTTCTCTGAAATTAAAAACCTGTTATCGCAATCAAAATTGAGCGATCAGCCGGCAGAAGGGGTTTATCTGAGAATGGACGGCGAAAAATGGCTTGAGAAACGGGCTAAACTCGTACGGCCTGCATTTATTCAATCCGTGGAAAAACATTGGTCGCGCTCTGCCATTAAGCCCAATAGAACAAGTACACAGATTCTGAGATAGGAGCGGTGATTTTTAAATAGCACTTTGCCTTCAATCCCTATAAAGTATTGCGGGTGGATTTGAGGGGTGAGTACGAAAAGCAAAAATAAATGCCAGGTTTTGAAGAACAGTGCCATCGAAGCGATTCCTTACGTCGTGGCTGTTCTGTGCGTCGTTCTCGGCTTTTTTATTCTGGGGCAAGAATCCACGAGCAAAGGGGAGGTTTTATTCTGGAAAATCGAGTCGATTCTGACTCACTATCAGTTCCAGATTCTCTCCTATCTGCCGGCGTATTCGGGGTCAGAAGAGTTTGCCCACAGAATCCCCGATTGGGGCAGCATTATTCTCCTGACGATTCTGGTTTTTTCGGGAACCTTTCTCTCCTGGTGTTGTTCAGCCTCAAAAATTCTTCTGGTAGGTATTTTTTCACTGATCGGTTTGCTGCTCGTCGAGATATTGCTCCTGGGCATGGTCGGTCTGGATATTCCTCTGGCTGTCCCGGTGGCTTGTACCGCTTTGGCATCGGTCGGCTGCATTTTCCTTCGCTGGAGCCGCGACCAGGTTGTTCAACACGAAGTGGCTGAGGAACGTGACCGCCTGGGCAGGATTTTCGAACGAATG
>SABV01000731.1 GCA_009928855.1 Erysipelotrichia bacterium
ACATCAAAAAAATTATCTCAGATCACGCAAATGGGTGTGTTTGTTGTGATAGAGTAGTGAAACAGTTAGAAGCACTGGATCACTTGATACTCGAAGGCAAGGCAGCAGCAAAAGCAGTTCCAACTGCGCTTGAAATAGTTCCACGATCCCTCTGAAAGATAAATGCAGGTTTTACCATTTTTGAGCCCCCTTTTGATGTGACAGCTGATCATAAAACGCTCCAAACAAATTGCAACGATCAGCATATATCATTAGGCTTGAAAATAAAACTAGAAAATCTGGAGAAAAGACCATGCCAGCAGCTAACACCGCAAAATTATCAGATTTCGTCCACTTGCACGTGCACAGCCACTTCAGCATTCTTGATAGCGCAGCCACGACCAGAAGCATCGTCGAGACCGCTCGTCTACACCACATGTCGGCTGTCGCACTGACCGATCACAATAGTCTTTCGGGGGTGCTCTCCTTTTTTGACTTTGCCACCAAAAATGGTATTAAGCCAATCATTGGTCTCGAAGCCAGCCTGGCTCGCGACCCTGATTGCTGCAACCAACCGCCTTATCATATTCTTCTTCTTGCGCTCAATCAGAAAGGCTTCCACAACCTGTTGCAGCTTTCTACACTCTCATTTACCAAAAAGTTTGCAACTGGGCCGAGAATCAATTTCGAGCTACTGGAAAGATTCAGCGAAGGTCTGATCGCTTTAAGCGGGTGTCTTGACGGCGAGGTGCCGCAGCTTCTTCTAAGTGGCCAAGAACGTAATGCGGAAGCTGCAATAAAGAAATATCAACAAATATTTGGGCGTGAAAATTTTTATGTCGAGCTGCAAAACCATGGTCTTGAAAAACAGAAGCAAATACTGCCCGACCTGGTAAAGGTTGCCAGAACCTGCAATTGCCCAATAGTAGCCACTAACAATGTTCACTATATTATGCCCCAGGACTGCGAAATTCAAGCTGCCATGCTGTGCGAAGCCGACAGGGAAAACATTGGTGACACTTCTCCTCTCAGATTTGCAGGTAGCGAGTTTTATTTTAAATCAGAAGATGAGATGAAAAAAATC
>SABV01000241.1 GCA_009928855.1 Erysipelotrichia bacterium
CATTTGTTCTTGTCGTTGCCCGAGACACAAACCATGCCCAGGAATTACAAAATCTTGTTGAATCAGCAGAGTTTTTTGAAGGGCGCTATAAAGGCAAAGTAATACAAGTTCACTCTAATCAGGCAGGAGAAGAAAAGGAAGAAAACGTGCAGCGACTTTTGTCAGTTGAAAGAAACGACGAACCGACAGAAATTGTCATTCATGTCAATATGCTCAAAGAAGGCTGGGATGTTACAAACTTATATACAATAATTCCTCTGCGAGCGGCCAATGCACGTACTTTAGTAGAACAATCCATTGGTCGCGGTTTACGCCTGCCTTATGGCAAGCGAACTGGGGTCTCAATCGTTGATCGCCTTAATATTATTGCGCATGACCGGTTTCAGGAAATTGTCGATGACGCAAATCGCTCTGATTCGCCAATCCGCTTAAAGACAATAATTCTTGAGCCTGAAAATGATTTACAGAAAACCAAAACCGTATTCACCCAATCCAATCTTGCAGCAAAAATAAGTGGCGAACCTACGATTATCCCCGGCGCAAAAGATGCGGCTAAATCTTCATTAAATCAGCCTGCACCGATGTTCTCAAACAATGAAGAAAGAAAAGTGGCAGAAGCCGTAATGTCGGCAATCAAGAATCAAGAGCATTTACCATCGTCTTCTTATTTGCTTAAGCCGGACATTCAAGCTCAAATCGCAAAGGAAGCTGAACTTGCATATCAGAGCAACCAGTTAGATTTACCGGGTATCCATGACGACGTTGATATAAAAAAGGTTGTGGAACAGGTTACAAAGGCGGTGATTCTGGAAACAATTGATATTCCTCGTATCCTTGTTGTTCCTAAAGGCCAGAATGCAATTGGCTTCAAGGCTTTCAAGCTGGAATGCTCATCCGTTAAGTTCCAACCAGTTGAGCGCGATTTATTGATTCAGCACTTAAGAACAAATGCGCAGGAGACCATAACTTTTTCAAAGGCAGAGAAATATGAGGAACGACTTGAGGATTATTTAGTTCGTGGACTTATCGACTTTGAAGATATTTCATACGACGACCATTCTGACCTTATTTACGATCTGAGTTCACAATTGATTCAGCATTTTAAAACATACCTCAAGACAGATGAAGAAATTCGAAATGTAATTCTCTATCATCAAAAACAGCTGGTAAACTTTATACACGCGCAAATGCTTGCCAATCAATTTGAAGAATCGACAGAATTTGAAGTAGTTGTAAGCAAAGGATTTACCGAACTAAAACCAACCGCTTTTACTGCTACAGGGGATGAAGAATTTACTGACTTTAGAAAGACTGATTTCGATAAATCGAAAATTGGCAGAATAATTTTTGCCGGCTTTTCTAAATGCCTTTACCCACAGACTAAGTTTGGCTCTGATACTGAACGCAGATTTTCGGTAATTCTTGAAAAGGAAAGCATAAAATGGTTCAGGCCGGTTAAAAGCCAATTTCAAATATTTTACCGCATGGGTAATGAATTCCCTGAATATATTCCTGATTTCATCGCAGAAACAGATGACAGTATTTATATGATAGAAACAAAAGCAAAGAATGAACTGACTTCACAAGAAGTGATTAATAAAAAGGAAGCTGCGTTGAAATGGTGCGGTTTTGCTTCTGAACACAATGCAAAGATCAAAGGTAAACCCTGGAAATACCTTTTAATTTCACATGATCAAGTCCAGGACAACATGACCTTGAAATACTTTGAGAAAAACACATAAAAGACCGCCTGCGCACTTCCTGTGCTCCGGCGAAGAGGGGCGCGTGAAGAAAATAAAGAAAAATGAAAACATTAAAAAAAGCCATTCAACAAATGCATAGACGCGGAAATAAGAGACGGGCGGTAGCATGAAAGAGGCATCAGAAAACTGATATGAAAAACCGATATCTCAACCCTGTTTTTCTGTTTATTGTCGCTCTGGTCGGCTTTGCTTGCGTATGCAGAGCAAATGCCCAGAATGTTTCGGCCGATCAACTGATTGAATACGCGCGAACCGCAGCCAGAGGGCAGGCAACCGAACAGCAACAAGCGATTCTTTTTGCCAACAACGATCGCCTCAACTGCCTGGCTATGGCCGGAAAAATACCTGATACCGATTATCAGTATAATCAACGCGCTTTTGTCGATAAAAACGACGAATTGATCAGAAAAGCCAGCAGCCGTTATGGTCTGGCCGTAGCGCCGGCAAAGCATTCTGATGTTTACAAAGCCGGCACAGATACTGATCGGCAATTGCAGAACAACGCGGGCAAACTGACTGTAGACCATGTTAAAAATGTTCGCAACGCATATAACCGTGAAGTGAATGATTACATTAAGGCTCAGGGCGTAAAAGTTGCGACTGGCGAAAACTGGGCCAAAAAACTTGCTACCGATATAATGCCGTCACCCCGTGATATGAAACCGGCTGATTTTAAGACTGCAAACTCTTATATAAATTCTGCTGGCGGCCTGGCTTACACAAATGCAACTGCGGCAAAAATTCAGCTGCAGATCGATGGAGCCGGCCTTAAATCGCCGGCATTACACGAGGCAGAAGCCTACCATGCTGAAATGCAGAATAAAATCAAGATTATGAACGACGAAATTAAGAAGTTGGGGCGAGAACGTGCTTCAACAGACGACTCATCACACAGAGAAGAGCTTGATATCGAAATTCGCAAACGAACCGCCTATATAAGCAAATACATCGATCGTGATAATAAGATTGCAGACCTTATCAGCAAAGGTAAAAGCGATACCGGTCTGATTGAGAGTTCGTATTCAAGAACTTCAACCGGCAAAATAAAACAGGCACAAAGCCGTGATGCCGCTGGTTCTACTCTTAAAGCAGAAGCGCATGTTGCCGCGTTAAGCACGCATCTGGCCGAAACAGCTACGCGAAAGTTCAATGACGCTATTGCTGGCGCTGCTATTGGCACTGCGAACGCTGATAAAGCAGCGGGCATTATCGCCGGCAATCTTAAAAATCTTTCTTTGAGCCAGCAGACGCAGGCCATTGCTGATTTAAAAATTAAATACGGCGACAAATTTGCGGCGGGAGTAGCTGGCGAACTTAAAAAAAATGTTTCTGGTGCCAGTATTGGCAGTAATCTGGCAATCAGCAAGGGTCTTGGCCTGGCCAATACTGCGTTGTCTATTGGCAGTCAGTATGCCCAGGGAAAAAGCACCGGCGAAATTCTCTGGAACATGTCGATCGGGTCGACTCTCGAAACGGTAAACAGCGAAACGGCCGCCTATACAGCCCGCGAAATAGAACGCCTTAAACAACAATACCGGGCTGCCGGAGAAGATCCGGAGTCGATCGCGGTAAAGCTTAAAATCATGACTGCAGCCACTGTCAAAGGAACTTTTTACGGCTCGGCCATTGGCAGCTATGATCTGCTTAAATCAGCAACCAATACCGCTGCTGGTGCTGCGATTGCTGCTGCCGATTCGGCTATTTTTCTGGCAGGTGAAGCTCTCGACACCCGAAACGTGCTTGAACAGGCGTTTGCTGAAATACAGGCCCAAAATATGGAACAGAGCGTGCAGAACGCAAAGGCTGTTAGATTCGGCAAAGATGCACTTGCAGAACTGAAGCGTCTGGCTGATGAAGCAGCTTATTTTAAATCTCTGCTTGAACAGAATGCCAGATCGGCAAGACTTTTTTGCCGTGCCTGCGACAATGCACTCGACGATTTAAAAGCTGATCTGCGCGAAATAAACGCTCTTAAAGAAACTGATTTGTTAAAAACACTGCCTGCAACCGAAAAACAAATTGCAAAAAATCTGGCAGCAACCGAAAACTCTGTTCAGAACATAAATAAACGGGCAGAAGCAGCTCTGAGGGCGTTGGCTGAAGGGAAAAATTTTAAAGAAGCTCTTCAGGCCGCGCAAACCCTGACAATTGAATGTAACGCCTGTGCCGAAAACCTCGAAAAAAGCAGAAATGAAATGTGCCGGCTTGGCGATGCAGCGTCTTTAAACGGCATAAATAAAATTATTGCTGATTTTGAGACAAGAAAAGCAAAACTGATTGAGCTAAGCGGCAATGCAACCGGCAATTCTGAGATCATGCGCAAGAATGAAGCGCAGTATAAAAAAACAGTTGCCGCTTTTGCCTCTCTAAAAGCGCAAATCTACAAAGCCGAAACCTTTTTTGCCCAAAAACGCCAGAGCATGGAAGGCGACTGGATGGTTATAAAATCAAGAATTCATGAAATAGCCCAGCCTGATGGCAAAATGCCCGAAGCCTTCTTTGGCGAAGTTGGCACTCTTGAGCGTTTGCCAGACAGCATCGCTGGCGAAATCCGCCGCATGCAGCCACCATTCGGAGTTTTATCGGCAGATTTTTCTGAAACCGCTGGTCTTGCAGATTTGGCGCTTCAACGACTTACGCCTGCGTATCATTCTGCAGCAAAAGCTCTAACGACCTTAAAAGAGAATATCAATGCCTTGCGTTCGGCTAAACAGCCAGAAGTTGCGGCTCCCACGACAATCGACCTGATTTGTCCATCAGCAGCTAATGTCGGTGAAGCAGTTAACATGCGTGTTGCGCTGCCACAGGTCAGTAGTGCAGACAACAGTGCTGCCTCTGCAAAAACAGACCCATTTGGAGGGCATGATCCACAATCGCCCGAAGGAATGCTGGCGCTGATGAACTACAAACGAACACGCGAATCGAGCAGTTTGCCTGCTGGCCATCAGACTGCCGACAGTTTTTTGATTAAATGGGAGTTTGGAGATGGCGCTGCAACCGGTAAAAACTCTTCAAACAGCCTCAGTCATACTTATAAAACCCCAGGGCGCTATACAATAACCGTTTCTGTGTATTCCAAAAAAACGCCGACTTCGCCGTTAGAGGTAAAAAGCACTCAGATAACCATTCATGCCGCAAAAAAGGATTCCCGTCGTCTTCCGTGTGGGCATCTGCCTGGAGAATGCCCCAAAGAAGGTATTCAGGCTATTAAATGCAGATTGCATTCGGGTAAAATCAGTGAGCGCAAAGATTAACTGTTGTTAAACATGCAAAAGCCCCGGCTATTTCGCTTTAACGAGATAGCCGGGGCTTTTTTAATAGCAATGCCCGGGGGTGGCTTAATTCACGCTCTTCTTCTGAAAAGTCTTTCTGCCAGTCGGTTATACTGCATTTCAGCTCGCTGCATCATTCTGTGAGCTTCTTTTGCTGAGTTTTCTGATACCAGGGTGAATCTTGCGCGGTCTACAGTCATGCCGATTTCGCGAACTTCGTCTCTATATCTTCTGTCAACCATGCTCATAAGGTTTGAAAGTTCACCGCTGAGCCTTCTGATAGCCATGCCCATTTTTCTTTTATCTTCATTGTTCATGAGAAACGGATAGTATGAGTTTTCGGCATCGCGGAAAGCGCGTGCGATAGAGTGATGAGCCATCATCATTTCTTTGCCGACAGCGGGGCCATGATTGTCGTGACCGGTAAAACCGCCGTGACCGGGATTATTTAAACCACCGTGATTGTTGTTATTATTGCCATGGTTGTAGCTGCCGTTGTTATTGCTGTTGCCATTATTATTGCCATGGTTGTAGCTGCCGTTATTATTGCTGTTATTGTTGTTACTGCCATTACCATTGTTGTAAACGGGCGGTTTGTGACC
>SABV01000732.1 GCA_009928855.1 Erysipelotrichia bacterium
CAGAAAGTGTGGCCGCCCTGGGTTTTGACTACGTAGCGGCCGGCGAGGCCGAAGACTTTTTTCCGAAATTTCTTGAGCAATGGCTTGAGGGCACCGCCACCCCAGGAATTCATCACATGCCACGTGGCAAAGTAGACCTGAATAAATACCCGGGTTTTGCTACGATGACGGGCTATTTGCCACCAATCGAAATAAGCAGAGGGTGTAGATTCGGCTGTATGTTTTGTGGCGTTCCAAAGCTGACTGCTGCAACCCTGCGACATCGCAATCTTGCCAGCATTGAGGAAATAACCAGAGAATATTTCAGGTTAAAGCCTGGTCGCAAACGTATCAAATTTCTGGCGCCCAACGCTTTTGCTTATGGCTCTGACGGCTTGAAACCAAATCTTAACGCGCTTTACGAGCTTCTGGAAATGCTCAAAAAAGTGGGAGTGCCCGAGATCAACCTCGGGAGTTTCCCCTCAGAGGTCAGGCCTGACTTTGTAACCAGCGAGGTTATGGAGCTTGTAACACCATATCTATCAAATAAAACCATCGTAATGGGCGTTCAAACGGGTTCAGACAAGATGCTCAAAAAGATGAACAGAGGTCACACGCGCGAGCAATCGGTCAACGCCATTTCGCTTTTGCGCGAATTCGGTTTTCAGCCACATATAGACTTTATAATAGGCAACCCTGACGAGTCAGAAGAAGAGCAGTTCGAGCTGATCGCGTTCATGGAAGAAATGCTGAAGCAACACGCTGTGCGCATTCATATGCATACCTTCGTGCCACTGCCAGACACCCCATGGGAAAACAAGCTTCAGTCGCCAATCAATGAGCAGGTAAAAAAGAAACTGCGTGAGTTTGAAAGGGCAGGTGTTCTCGATGGCTGGTGGGAAAATCACATCGGCTATTTCAGACACTCAAAAACATGAAGGCAAATCGGCAGTTTTTCAAAAAAATATTTGACTAGTTAAAAAGAGAGTGATATACTGGCAAAACATCGATGGGGTGTCGTCTAATGGTAGGACTGCAGTCTCTGGAACTGCCTATTGGGGTTCGACTCCCTGCACCCCAGC
>SABV01000242.1 GCA_009928855.1 Erysipelotrichia bacterium
GGTTTCTCCGGCACCATCTTGGCGATGCGGTCTACCTCGGGAAGATCCATTCCCATGACTCTGCCGATATCTCTGATGGCCATTTTTGCGAGAATAAAGTTAAATGTAATAATCTGAGAAACTCGGTCGCGGCCGTATTTTGCCTTAACGTAGTCAATAACCTTCTGGCGACCGTCGTCACTGAAATCTACGTCGATATCAGGCATGCTGATACGTTCAGGGTTAAGAAATCGCTCAAAGAGCAGGCCATATTTGAGAGGATCGATATCGGTAATACCAAGCAGATAGGCAACTATCGAACCCGCAGCCGAACCTCGCCCTGGGCCCACCGGTACATCCATGTCGCGGGCGGCGCGAATAAAATCCCAGACAATTAAAAAGTAATCGCAAAAACCCATGCGTTTAATTACCGAAAGTTCGTAATCAAGCCGCTTTTGCACTTCTTCACCGGGGTTGTCGCTGCCGTATCGCCACGTAAAACCCTGATAGCAGAGTTCGGTAAGATAACTTTCAGAGGTTTTGCCCTCAGGAATATCGAATGCCGGCAAAATAGACTTGCCGAGTGTAAGCTGAACGTTGCATCTCTCTGCGATCAGACGAGAATTTGTTATAGCTTCGGGGTATTCAGCAAAGAGCTCGCTCATTTCCTGGGGCGATTTGAGATAAAACTCTTTTGTCTCAAAGCGCAGGCGCTTAACATCATCAATTTTGGCGTTAGTACTCAGGCAAAGCAGTGCGTCCTGGGCTTCCCAGTCTTCGGGCCTGACGTAGTGACTGTCGTTAGTGGCCACAATCGGGGCATTACAGGCTCTTGCCACTTCTACCAGTGGTTTTAAAACCTTTATCTGATCAGGAATGCCATGATTCTGAATTTCCACGTAAAAATTTTCAGGCCCCAGAATCTGCTGATATCGCTTGATGGCCGCCATGGCTGCTTCGCGGTCTTCTTTAAGCAAAGCACGCGGAATTTCGCCGGCGAGACAGGCTCCGAGGCCTATCAGGCCACCGCTGTATTGTTCCAGAAGTTGAAAATCTATGCGGGGCTTGTAATAAAAGCCTTTGGTGAAACCAATAGTCGAAAGTTTTACCAGGTTTCTGTACCCTTCGATGTTGCGCGCCAGCAGAACAAGATGGTAAAGAGGCAGATCTCTGTTGCGTTCGGTATGCAGGCCCGGAGTCAAATAGGCCTCATAGCCGATAATCGGTTTTACTCCTTTTTTGAGGGCATACTGATATAGCTCGATCGCTCCGAACATGTTTCCGTGATCGGTAATCGCGATTGCAGGCATATGAAAACGCCTGGCGGCGTCAACAATTGCCTTGACGGGCGCAGCGCCGTCAAGAAGGCTGTAGTGGCTATGTACATGAAGGTGAACAAAATTACTGTGAAACATGGCAGTTGAGATTATATATCATTTTGCCGAAGCAGAAAATTTTTTTATTGATCTGCCGGCAGCTGAATTGTACAAAGTAAAAAAGTCATGCAAACGACTGTTATCAGGCGATTCATTGCTTTCTCCGGGTATGTGTGATCAGCATTGCAGCTTGTCGGCATATGCGAAAAGCGCCGGAGAGCCGCCAGTGTGCCAAAAAAGAACCTTTTCGTGTTTCGCGAAGGCGCCCTTGCGAATGAGACCAAGCAGGCCGGCCATTGCACGACCGGTGTAGACGGGGTCGAGCAAAATCCCTTCATATCTGGCTGTCAAAGTTATCGCTTCTCTCTCGGCAGCGCCGATTACTGCATAGCCATCACCAGTGTAGTCTTCGTTTAAATCAATATCTGCGGCGTCAAACCCATGATCAACATCTAGATATCGTGCAGTAGAAACAGCCAGGTCGAGAACCTGCTCTTTGAGAGATTTTTCGGCGGTTCCAACCTTGTCGATGGCAATACCGGTAAGCCGGCAAGACTTTTTAAGCAATTTTCGGCCAACCATCAGACCGGCATGAGTACCGCCAGAGCTCGAAGCAAAAACGATGTGATCAAAATCAAGCCGCATCATATCTGCCTGTTCACCAAGTTCTCGAAGAGCCTCGACAAAACCGGTAGCCCCCAGTTCGTTTGAGCCGCCATAGGGCACAACAAAAGGTTTGCGACCTTCAGCCTGTAACTGCCGGGCAATTCGCGGAATATCTTCACCCTTTCGGTTTTCGCCGGCCCAGTGGACTTTTGCCCCAAGCAGCCGGTCGAGAAGAAGGTTTCCGGTAGCTATTCCGGGGTCGGTACCGCCGAGAACGAGATGACAGTCCAGGCCCATTTTTGCCGCCGCCGCCGCAGTCTGCCGACAGTGATTTGATTGAATAGCCCCCGCAGTGATCAAAGTATCGGCTCCTTCGGCAAGAGCCGCGCCGACTATGTATTCAAGCTTGCGCGTTTTGTTGCCGCCGAGAGCAAGGCCAGTGAGATCATCGCGTTTAATGAACAGTTGAGGGCCCCCAAGAGCTTTACTCAGACCGGCGAGTTCATGCAGAGGCGTCGGAAAAAAGCCCAGTGGTTGTCGCAAAAGCTCAAGATGTTTCATATTGCAGGTTCCTTTGTTTTCAGATGCAGCTTAAGTCTGCGCCGGCATATTTTATTACTCAGAATATAACTTAACGGGTAATTTTGCACCATGCTCCAAAAAGAATTTTTACTCAGCATCCAGGCATCGCAAAAACCGACAAACTTCAAGGCAAACACACTAAAAATTTTGAGAATTTGTATGAGTTTAAACGCTGGTCAGATTTTTAAACGCCGCATTATCGAATGCCTGCCCTGAAAAAACCCTGATTGCTTTGAACAACGAGGTTTTTAGATGCTATAATGACTTTGGCAAATTAAATCCCCGTTCTGGTTGCAGTGTCTGTGAAACCTGATATATCGCGGCTCGAAATAACATTTAGAAACATATTCGGCTTGTTGTGCCCAGTGCTGATAACCATGGGCATTGCTTATGCATCAAGCTTGTTTTACCAGCACTATCAGAAGACGCAGATAGAGCTAAAACGCAGTAACTGGGAAGAAAAAGCCGAAATAGCACTGGCTTCAGTGCGTTCCCATCACACCTTTGCCGATCTGGTCACACAATCAGGCAATAAATTAAGCAGCGAGATCGAACAGAAACATAGCGACAAATTATCTGCATCACAATTCAAAACCTCGCTGAAAAAACACTTTGATGCCGTTTTTTTAACTTCAGACTCGCAGACATGGGCATTTGAAATCGCAGGCGAAAAAATTCTTTCATTAACTTGTGACGGCCTCGCCCGAAGCAGGTTGCGTGTCATGCAAAGGGTGATAGAGGGTTTTATAGAATTTTCAAATAATGAAGACATAAGCCTTGCACAGATCAACAGCACTGAAAAATTTATAAAAGGCGTTTTTGGCAATCATTCGGCGCCTCTGGCCATTGGCCGGCGCCGTGAAGGGCGCGTCACCCCGATAATTTTTGAAGGAAAGCCGTCTTATCTATACTGGCGACAATTCAGAAAACCGGGCGCAACGTTTGCCGCCATGATTACAATTTTTCCGGCGGAGATTGTCGAAAACCGCAGCAGTTCTCTGCAATATGTTGCCGACAACATTTTAAACGAAACAAGAAAACACATGGCAGTAGCCTTTATTCCGGTGAATGATCTTAAATCTGAATTGTCAGTTATTTTACCCTCACAAATAAACCAGAATAAAGAATATAAAACAAAGCTTTTGCAGGCTTTTGCCAGGTTTCCTGCAGAAATGGATATAACGCGCAATAAAAGTCAGATACAGGACGACCATATTTTTCTCAGAAGCTATGTCACAACAGATCTACCCTACGATGCCGTGATATTTTCTCCTCTCCCTTCAAGTCTTCATTTTGCCGAACCCAGCCCGGTATTGCTTATGTCTGGAATTTTGCTGATCTGGGCACTGTTTTTCTTTTATTTTTACCTTATCCATGGCAGAGTCGGCCTGCCACTGTCGGTTGCCTTTCGCCTGCAGTTCTTTTTATCTGGTATCATGCCAATACTGTTGATGCTTTCTATCGGTTTCAGCCTTATTGAAGCCTCTTATGCCACGGCGCTGCTCGAACTACGCCAGGAAAACAGCGCCAAGCTCAACAGCATCAATGAAAAAAGCGACAACCTGCTGACCTTTTTCGGCCAGAACATATCGACAATCATAAATCGCCCTGAAATAAGGCTTCTGCTGACAAGCGGCCGACGAGAAGATGCACAGAAAGCTTTCGATATGGCTCGCAGCCACATGCAAAACCTTGAGTTGTCAGTGGATCACATGTTCATATGCTATCCCGGGCGACCCGTTGAAATGTTTATAAACGACCAGCGAGCACGCCAGAACGTCAAAATAAACCTCGATTTGTCAGCGCCATCCGTATATCAGATAAACAACTCTTTCAGCGAACTTTCATATCTGCCCGAAATTTTGCTTGATCCGGCACAAAGCAATTTTCAAAAAATACTGGGCAGTTTTAACGGTTATTTTCTGGAGGGCATGTTTTTTCTATCATATGAAAAAGAAAGTTTCTTAAGATTCGGCAGCAGCAGCAAAGACTACTACTTTACGGCAATACTCTCTGAATCGGGCAAAATCATCTCATACGTCACCTTCAGCGCTAATTCCGAAAAACTTTTAAGAAGCTTTCTTGCGCGAGAACTTGATTTAATGAACGTTTCCAATGCAAATGTTTTTATGGCCGCAGAAGAGCTCGATAACTCTGATTTCACCATCTTTCCGTTCAAAAAATTGCATGCTCTCAACAGCCGTCAGGGGCTAAAGGCACTCAACTTTCTTAAAAAATGCCGAAGTTCAGTGTTCGAAAAATACATCACTGACCTCGAGCATCTCTATCTGTTCTTCCCAATGAACAAAATGCAGCGCTATGCAGGCGGCTGCATTATCTCGTTGTCAGGCATCAACAGGGAACGTGACCTCAAGCATCTCGCTCTGATCGTAGTCGGAGTAATTCTCACCTGTCTAATGTATGTCATCGCATCATTCGCCACAGCCCACATGCTTGAACCATTAAAAAAAATCACTGCAACCCTTCATAAAATCAGCTGTGGGCATTTGGATACGAATATTTCGTTCACAAGAAACGATGAGCTCGGACAACTTGCAACAACTATAAACCGAATGCTCGATGGCTTCAAAGAACGCCTGAGACTCGGCAAATTTGTCTCGACAACTCTTGATAAAAGTCTCTCTCAAACAGACAGCCTGGAAAATATAAAAAAAGCCAGAATAATCAACGGCACTGTACTGTTTTCAGATATCCGAAATTTCACAACGCTTTCTGAAACCTGGCCGCCCGGCAAAATTGCAACAATGCTAAACACTCACCTCGAAATCATGTCAGAGGAAATACAAAAAATGGGTGGGCAGGTAGAACAGTTTATCGGTGACGCTATTGTCGCATTTTTTCCCGACAAAGAACCCGAAGACAGTCTTGCAAACGCAGTTAAAGCAGCCATAGAAATGACGAAAGCCCACAAGCTGGTTAACAAAAAGCGCGAAAAAAACGGAGATTTCACATACAAAATTGGAACAGGGCTTGAACACGGACACCTCATAGCTGGGTCACTAATGACTTCAACGCGATCAGAATATACCATTATCGGTTCAGCAAAAAGTGAAGCCGAAAAGTTTGAGGCGC
>SABV01000733.1 GCA_009928855.1 Erysipelotrichia bacterium
AAAGACACTTTTGAGTTTATAGCCCAGGTTAACCAGAAGCGCGATGGCCTGCTCGATCTGGCAGAAAACATGCACGATCTCTCAGACTTCTACGTAAAACAGAAGCCGGTCTGGGAAAAACTACGCCAGGCGATGTCTGATTTTGATGACAACAAAGATTTGCTTGCTTCTCACTCTGAAGCTGGCAGCGCTTTTGCGAGAATGCAGACCATTCTTAAAGCCCCGGCACCTTACAGCATGCTCAAAGAGGTAGAAGGCCTTATAAATACCGTTCGTGAGGCAAATGATGCCCTGGTTGCCGAAAAGCGCAAACAGGCACTGGCAAAGATCGATGAAAAAATTGCCCTGTTCGATCCAAACAAAGCATCACCGCTGTATGAATATGAAAAGGTAGTCACGCCGTTGCATAACTTGCAGCAAAAAGTGGCAGAAGAAGCCAGTGTGCCGCACATCTCTCATTACCTGAGCACTCTCGATGAGCTTGTTGATAATGCCTTCAAGGCCTTGACGACTCAGCCGCCAACCACCGGCAAAGACGATAAGAAAAAAACAAAAGTTATCAAAACCGTGAAAGTGGTCTCAAAAAAACCTTATCTTGAAACCGAAGCAGACATCGATGATTTTCTTGAAGAGCTTAGATCTAGGTTGCTAGAGGCTCTGAAGAATGATTCATATATTAAAATCCTTTGAAGACCTATGAGCAAAGTTAAACCTATAGCTATAACTAATGAGGTTTTGGCTCAGAATGAGTTCAAACCAAATGACTACTCGTTGCTTTCATTGAGAGTTGCGATAAAGTCTTTTTTTTCGACCTATAAGGCAATGAGATATTCGCAGACTGTTTGTTATGACGAGAAAATGAATGCTTGTGGCGATACTGACCTAAACCAAACACCAATGGGCTATGTGATAGCTTATTTTGAGACAATTATTCATTTCCAGCATTTTTTCGAGTTATTCTGCAAAAGTATTTTGGCGATTGAGCACCCTTTACTAGCATATCGGGTTACTGATAAGCCTGAGCATTTGCTGAAAGTGTTGAAAAATGAATCGCTTAC
>SABV01000734.1 GCA_009928855.1 Erysipelotrichia bacterium
GTATTCAGGTAAAGCCGTCGAGCCGTTGAACACGAACAAAATCGATGCCAGCCGCCGTTACTTTGGTTATTTTATACCCACACAAACAGTCAAAGAAGTTGCTGCCGCAGTGCGAGACACACTCTCGCTCTATATCAATAATGATCCTCTTCTTTCTTACGATAATAACTCAGCCGATGGCATTGTTAAGACAGCAATCGAACTGGCAGAATCTTCAAAAAACACGCTTCAGCTCGACTACACAACTAATGGTGGCAATATCGCCCTTGGTCTTTTCACCAGAACTTCACTCTTCAGCCTCGCTGTAGCGCCGTCAGTCTCTTACACCACAACCGGCGCTTATGACGACTATATAACCAATATAACAGACGGTGGCTTCAATAAAGTCGCATCGACAAGCACGCGGCCATTCAGCTTCAAACCGACCTTTTTGCAAAAATACGAGCTGTGGCCGCTCAAAAAAAGCATCGGCATGACATTTTCGCGAGACGTGGCAAACCCGATTCTTTACCTGATAAGCGAGGGTGGCAGCGGTTGCTGCTTTGTAAAAATCATAAAACCCGGTGCCGCAGCCACTGAATACAAACTCAAAGACATGAATCTGCTCGACAATAACCTCGTAATAAGCTCTGATGGGCAAAGACTCATTTTTGCCAGCGAAGACACAAATAAAGAGGTGATGGTCATAGACATCTCAAACCCTAAAACATTCGCCTTCGGCGGCAATATAACGCAACCCTCAAGCGGTTACGGCAGTATGATAGCCAGTATCACCATGCCGGCAACCCCAAAATGCCTGGCGGTAAAACCATACAACACCATCAAATCGACTTCTGCCAGCGGCACTTACGAAGTAGTTGCCCAACTCGATAATAATATCTGTGGTGTTAATAACGCTGCCGTTGCCAGTGGCGGTATATACATTGCAGGTGGTTCACGTGCATGGACTGCCGAATCTATCAATACCATCTACAAATTCGACCCGACACAAAAATATACTGCCGCTATTTCCCCACTGTCAAAAACCCTGCCTAAAGCTGTAAAATGGCACGCG
>SABV01000243.1 GCA_009928855.1 Erysipelotrichia bacterium
CGCAAAATCTGCTGGCAGATAAAATCAGGTTTCTGCCCCGGAACATAACTTTCTATGGCGCTTTCAACCGCTGATTTTAAAGTGTTGATCATGGTGGTCTGCGCCAGCTGCTCTTCGAGAGCCTTCGCCTGCTTTTCGGCCTTAACTATCAGCTCGTTATTGCGGGCATCATCCGGAAAATACCTCTGCAGATCAGAAAAATAGGCGAGCGATTTTTGCGGGTTGGTTGCGAGCGAGGCCTCGCCGAGATTTATGAATTTTGCCTGCCAGGTATTGATAACTTCGAGACTGTTACTGGCAACACCGAGCTCATCGAGTTCTTTTATTATGTTAAAAAGCTCGCTGCTGCCAGATGCCGGCTCAATAACCCCCAGAAGTGATACTGCCTGTTTGTTGAGTGCTTCTATTCTGGTTTTCTGGCGGTCTGATTTTTCTTTTTCCTGCTGCAGACGCGATAGCGTCAGAGCCGCTCTGGGATTAGCCGGGTCAAGCGCGATTGCCTGGGCACACAGAGCCATTGCCTTGTTGTAATTGCCCTGCTTTTCGGCTTCATCAACCTCAACAAGCATTGCCTGGCTCAATGCCGCTTTAAGGTTTCTGCTTTGTCGTCGCCCGGCATCGGTAAGTGCAAACTCATCGAGCTGGCGTTTTGCCTCAATAAGATCACGATTTTCGATCAGCCTGGTGATTTCTTTTGCCTGCTCATCGGCATTGCTGAAGTTTATCAGTTTGTATCTCCAGGTCAACGCGCCGCCGCCCAGTAATAACAGCAACATCGCCGGCATGGCAAATTTTTTATATGCTGACGGTCTGTTTGTATTTGTTACCAGCCCTGAAAGGCTTGAAACTCCAGATCTTGCCGCTGACCTTCTGCCCGTGGTCGAGCGCGGAAGATCCTGGGGAGCATGCTCTATCAGATAGTCTTCGAGAGTTTCGATTATCGCAGGCATTTCGGGGCGTGATGCCGGGTCTTTGTCGAGCATTCTTCTGGCAAGCCCTATTATCGGCACGAGAGTAATATCGGGAATCGCAGCCTGAGCCGGCAGAGTCGCCTCTATGTGTTTAAGGGCAATCGAAAGCTCGGCATTTTGCGAAGCATCGGCCTTGAACGGAACCGAACCGAAAATCAGTTCCCAGAATATGATGCCCAGAGAATATATGTCGGATTTGCCCGAAATATTGCGGCTGCCGGTGCACTGCTCTGGCGACATATACTCGGGAGTTCCGACTGTCATGCCTGTTTTAGTGATGTTGCTCTGGGTTTTCGCTATGCCGAAATCGAGTATTTTAACGATTCCGCTGGGCGTAATGATGATATTCGAAGGTTTGAGATCACGATGAATGATGTTTTTTTCGTGGCAGGCGGCAATACCCTCTGCCAGCTGCAACATGACAGGCACAGCCTGACGACAATCTTTGTTTATCGCTTCTTTGAGCTGCGAAAGCGGCTTTCCTTCAATGTATTCCATGACCAGAAAGGGCCGGCCCGTTGCTTTGTCTCTTGACGATGCATAAATGCCCATTACATTGCGATGCCCGACCGTTGCCAGTGTCTGACCCTCGTGAATGAAGCGTTCGACAAGAGAGTGGTCGCCACTGGTGTTTTCGTGCAGAACTTTAATGGCGACCGTGCGGTTTAACGAAGTATCAAGGGCCTTGTAAACTTTGCCCATGCCTCCGCTGCCGATTTCGTTTTGAACCCGGTATATCTCGCCGATCATGTTTTCGTGGTCGCCGTCGACAGGCTGTGTGCCGCCTTCGGCAGCACGCAGACGATTGAGTATCTGCTTGAGAGTTTCGAGAATTTCGGGTATCTCAGGGCGTTGGCCTGGTTTTTTGGCCAGCATTTTTTCGACGAGCGCCCTGAAGCTGTCAGCCTGGGGCAAACCGGCAAAGCCGCCGAAATCAGGTGCATCGTTAAGGTGCATCAGGGCAATCGCCAGCGCCGGGTCATCCGCGTGATTCTCAACATTGAAGGGGAGTTTCCCTGTTAATATCTCAAAAAGCATTACCCCCGCAGCGTAAACGTCGGTTTTAGCCGTGATATCGTTCTTGCCAAGGCATTGCTCGGGCGACATATAATGAGGTGTGCCGATTGCTGTGCCGGTGCGCGTGTGACGGCTCGCCGATTTGGCAATGCCGAAATCGACAATCTTGAGCTGACCCTCTTTGTTGATCAGAATGTTTTCGGGCTTGAGATCGCGGTGAACGATGCCTTTCTGGTGACAGGCATGAATGCCGCTGAACAGCTGAATGAAATGATTGATCAGTGCCACGGGCTCGGCTTTTAGGGCTGTTTTTATATCATTGAGGCTTTTGCCGTCGACGAGTTCCATGACCAGAAAAGGCATGCCGCTCGACTCTTCGACATCAGAAGCGTAGACGTGTATAACCGCCGGGTGGTTAATAGTAGCCATGATGCGCCCCTCGTTGAGAAAGCGCTTGACCAGCTCTTCTTCTTTGGCCACTTCAGCAAGCAGAAATTTTATGGCAACTTCGCGCCCGAGATTGATGTCGAGAGCCCTGAATACCTGACCCATCCCGCCCGCTCCAAGGCGCGCGAGAATCTTGTAGTGCCTGCCGATTATCTGCTCAGGATTGAACATGCCCGTCAATGTACGATAACAACTCTAAAAAATCAACCATTATAGCCCCATACAGAGCAAAGATATTAGAGGGTTTACTCTGCTTTACGGTGACTGGTCAGATATTTCACCCTTATACTTCTTTGTTGAGAAAATGATTGAGAAAATGGTGTACAAAAAAATCGACTTGTGATTTGATTATGATAAAATTTGCGATATGGAAGATAAAAAAACGCAGAGACTTGAGAGTATCGCCTTCGAACTCGAAAAACGCAAAAAGCAGCACCAGCAAAGTGGGGGGCACCAACGCCGCATCCGCAAAATTCTGCGCCGTCTGCTGATGGGCGTGGCGATGCTGTGTCTGATGCTGGCGCTCGTTTTTTTCTTTAACTTTTTCAGGCTTAACTCTGATCTGATCGAAGGGCACGTCAAGCAGGGCGTTATTCCCAATCTGACCATGGGCCGGTTTAATCTGCATGTCGGCTCTATCTCAGGAAACCTTCTTTACGGCGTTGAACTCGCGAATATACTTGTGCAGAACCCGCATTTTAACTCAGGTTCGACTCTGCTCACGGTGCCGAAGGTTTCGCTGCGATATTCGCTTTTTGATGTTTTGCTTGGGCAACTTGTTTTGCAACGCCTTGACATAGACAGCCCGGTTCTGACTATCAGACGCAACGAGCAGGGCAGGGGAATCTGGGATTTTTCGAGCGATGCATTGCCTGCTGCTGGCACCCTTTCAGAAACCACCTGGCAGAAGCAGGAAAAAGCGCAGATTCTCGCTGATCGCTACCTTGCAGATATAAGAATCAAGAATCTTTCGGTTTTTGTGCCTGCCCCCGAAAAGCTCGTGACAGATGAGTTTGCCGCCAGACTTATAAGGTTGCCGGCAAAAACATGGCAGTTGAACGGCGTCAATATGTCTTTGCGAAAATATCCCGCTGATGATTTTATTTCGCATATTTTCAGAATTTCGCTGCCAGAAAAGCCTGATTACCTGACGTTTCAGATTACCCGCCTTAAAAGCAACGGCAATTTTACGGTTAATTTTGACGCGCTCGGCCAGAACTTCAATTTTGCCGTAGAAAATATGGGGCAGGACGGCCGAAAAATCAATCTTTACGATGGCCGGCATCGCGATCGACTAAATCTTGAATGGTTCTGGGCCAGAAATCAGACCAGCTTGCCCGACAAAATCAGGGGGCTCACCGGTATTCTGCGGGTTAACCAGTTTAAAGACCTCTTTGGCGGTGTGCTGCCTTCTGAATACGATCTGAGCGGAACCCTGAAAGCCTCATTTGCCTGTGAATCAGACAAACCTTTGTATGACGCGGCAGTAGACTTTGATCTTGCGAGTTGCAGCGTAAATCTGCCTTATGTGCCGATTATTGAAGGGCTTTCGGCTCAGGCGAAGTCGCTGCATCGTCTGGCAAAGCTCGAATCTTTGCGGGTTACCGTCGCGAGTGTAACCAGTTCGCACTCTGGTTATTTTGACTGGCAGAACGAGGCAGATATAACCGCCCGCCTGAACTCAAATATCGCCGGAGACGAAATGAGTGTTCAGGCCGCTTATTCGCGCGAGGCACCGGGTTCGCACCGTTTGGCCGCCAAAATGGAACGCCGGGCTGGTGTGGCAGAGGTGGCTTTTGTCAGAAAGATCGAAGACAGAGCGATAACTTATTCAGACTTTTTATGCTCGGCCGGCATTGTCGCAGATGGCAAGGCTTCAGATATTCTGCCGTTGAATCTCTTGCCCACAGATCTTCGCCGGCAGATTCTCGGTTATTTTGAGCGCGTCGATATGCTCGGGCCTTTCGGCGTTTCGACGGCTTTTGCAAGCCTTGATGACTTTAGAACCAGCACTATCAATCTCGATTTTACCGGCACACGGGTTTTGAGCCGCCTTAATCCAGCCGATTGCTTCGCCCTCTCAGGAAAAGCTTCTGTCGCTTCGAGCGTGCTCGTCCTCGACGGCCTTTCCGCAACGATAGACAACCTCAAAATTACGACGGCCGGCCGCGCTTCGCTTATTGCGGGCAGCCCGTTTATCAGTGACTATGATGTTAAACTTGATGCAACTCTGACGGGCACCGAAAGCTTTGCTATTACTGCTGAGCGTCTTCAGGCAAGTATGGGTCTTAAGACCCGGCCGGATTTTGATAAAATAGAACTGGCGGGCGATCGCCTGTTCTCGATTGTGGCAGGCTCAAATGTTGCCGAGAATTCAGCCCTCGCTGATATCAAAAAACTTCGGTTCTGGCGTCGCGGCAAGGCTTTATGGGCCGATAACGCTATCGTGTCGCTGACGACAGGCCCCTGCGACATGACCCGAAATTTCAGACCCGACTCTTGCAAAGCCGAGATTGCGCTTGAATTTTTCGGGATTCCGGTCGAAGCGGCTATCGCTGCTGACCTGGCGTCTTCAACCATTGAATCTCTCAGCTGCAAAGGCGGCGGCACCAATTTTTCGCGCATTCTCGAAGCGATCAAAACTCAGCCAGAAGGCCGCGAATTTTTGCAAAAATACCCGCTCAACCTTTCGGGCGCCTTTAATTTCGCATTTCTGGGAAGCGGCAATCTGAAAAAGCCGGTTTTTGACGGTTGGGTGAGGTTTCCGGCGCTTAATGTCGGTTTGCCTTCTTTTAACGCCAGATTGCCATTTTATGCACAGCTCAAGACCGAAGAAGAAGACTATCTCGCCGCTGTAAAAGCCGGCGAAGCATCGCTCAAAGTTAAAGATGTCAGTTTCGATCTTGGCAAAACTTCTGCCAGTCTGCGTTTTCAGAATCTCTTTGCCGCCTCGGGCCCGAATATATTTTTAAATGCGAGTTCTGAAATTTTCGGTGCTGCCATAAAAGCTGACGGGTGCATTCAACCATCACGCAAGACTATCGAAAAGCTTGAACTTTCTCTTGGCAGTCGAAAAATTGAGACACTGGCTGCCGAAATCGCCAGAATCGGTCGTTTTGCCATGCCGTTTTCGCTTTCGGGTGAGTTTGGCGCTAATGC
>SABV01000244.1 GCA_009928855.1 Erysipelotrichia bacterium
GCTGCCGTGTAACAAAAAGCCTTTTATGCCGATACCTGAAGTAATAGTCTAGTCTGGAGAAAAGATTGAAAATACAGCAGAGCAAAACTCTTGTATGCTGCTTGAGCTGGCTTATATGGGCCGGAGCGATGCAGCCCGCTGTTTTTTCGCAGAACAGCCAGGCATGGCAACCGTTAAGACCTGCAATCAGAGGCGCAATAAGCCACCCGGGCGCTCCAACTGCCGGCAGTGCATTTTACCCGGTAATACGAAAGCCCGCTAAATCAAGAAATTCTGTAAGCGCAAACTCAACCAGATCGCCCGGCTGGGTAAACCTTGGTAACGGCGCCCGAATCAAGGTTGCAGAAGCTCATACGAGTAACGAACCGCGCCTTTCGCCGGATGTTCTTGAAACGATCAGACAATTGAAAGAAGAAGTTTCTGAGCCACGCTACCAGATGGCCGCACCGTCTCCCGTAACCGGCAATACAGCAATGAGCCTTCAGCCACCGCCAGCTGCCGCTACAACAGACACAACCGGGCAAAAAGAAATAGGTCTTCATGAAACATATTTAAAATTACCAGCTGACAAGAACATAAAAATCAGCTCACTTGATTTTCGACAGACCCCTGTGGCCGATGCTCTAAGATCATTATCTCAACTCGTGGGCATAAATCTGATGCTGTCACAGGGCATTCAGGGGCAGGTAACGATTCTCTTCAGCGAAGTTACCATTGAAGAAGCATTTAATACCCTTCTGACGAGTTATAATCTTTCATTCTCATGGGAAGGAAACATTCTCAGCATTTTTCTCAAGTCTGACGCACCGGTCATGACGCGCATATTTGCAATACAGCACACAAACGCAGCCGATATAAAACCTATCATAGACAAGATGCTTAATCAGGGCAAAGGCACCTGTGAGGTAGATGCTCGAACGAATTCTCTGATGATTACTGATACTTCCGCAAAGTTGTCTGAGATAAGAAACCTTCTGCCACAGCTGGATGTTAAAGAGTCGACGGTTGATGTCAGCTCGCGACCAATAACAGAGGTTTACTACCTGAATTATGCCGATGCTTCAACCTTAAAAGCGCCAATTCAAATGCTTTCATCCGCCGTACAGATTCAGGAATTTTCATCAAGTCAGGCTTCACAGGCAGGCGCAGCCGGCGGAGGAACCACTGTCGGGCGCATGGACATGATGATTATCACCGACACACAAAATAACCTGAATCGCATCAGAGAATTGATCGAAAAACTTGACGTGCCGCCGGTTCAAGTGACAATTGATGCGCACATTTACGAAATAGACAAAAACGAAGAAGAAAAGCTCGGTGTCAACTGGCAGAAATCTATTCCGATAGCCGGAACAACGGCGAATCTTCTGGATATATCAATCACCCCTGAAACCTCTGATGCCGGTGGCACAGGTGTGTTCAGATTCGGCAGTCTCGACATCAATCAGTTCAGCGCTTTGCTGGCAATGCTAAAAACCCACAGTTTCGCCAAGGTATTGAGCAACCCGGTCATCACGACTCTTAATAATCGCCAGGCTAATATTACCGTCGGCCAGGCGATTCCGTATGTGTCGGCTTCGCAGGTAAATGCTGAGACCGGTCAGGTAACCAGCACAGTGTCTCAGGCTAACGCCAATATTTCCCTTGTTGTAACGCCATCGGTAACAGGAAATGATGAAGTCTTTCTCGATATCAAGCCAACAATTTCGAGCGTTCTCGGGTTCACAGAACTTGGCGGCAATTCAACTCCGAACCTGAGTAATCGTAGTGCAGAAACCCAGGTAATATGCAAAAATAACCACACAATCGTCATCGGCGGCATGATTAAAACAGACAAAAGCGAGACAATGAGCAAAGTACCATTTTTGGGTGATCTGCCGGGCCTCGGTCGCTTTTTCCAGAAAAAAACATCTAAAGAAGTCAGAACTGAACTGATAATTTTTATCACGCCTCATATTGTGCATCGCGAGGCTAACCGCAGCAATTTAACGACAATGCAGGAGCAGCAATCATACTCGTCGCCCCGCCTTACATTACAGCCTTGAGGCGCCGGCATTAACCCCGAACATTTGTCTTGCAGTGAAGTGATATACTCTTTAAAATAATAAAAGGCAAAATTCAAACAGGCGGGGAAAAGCATTGTCAGAGCAAAATGCAGAACACGAACTTATTGCTCAGCTGAACTCAGACAAAAGAAGTGTCAGAATTCAAGCCATTGTAAAACTTGCCCGAATCGGCCGAACAGAATTCGCACTTCGGGCGCTTGTCCCCTATCTTACGTCAGATGACCGCGAACTATCTTTTTTTGCTTCGCAGGCTGCCAGCAAAATAGCGCAAAAGGCTGGAGTCGATCTAAAAACCCTTATAAACCAGGCAAACGACACCCCCCTGGATTCAGACGAATACAGGCAGGAAATCTTTCTTTCGCCTGATAAAAACAAGATACAGGAGCTTCTTAACCTCATCAGAAAGACTCCAGAGCAGATACCAGAAGCATCTCTACCGGCAGTAGGTGTTTTTTTAAGCAAGTATGGAGATGTCAGCGACGGGATATTTATAGAGAGGTTTCTTTTAAAAGAGAATTCAAATCTTGCATTGCCCTTCATCAGTGCAGCCGAAACAATTGCCCCGGCAGTGCTCCCCAGAGTTTTGCCTAATCTGCTTGCAAGCAGCGAGCCATTGGTAAGAAGCCGATCTATAAGTGCTTTACGTCGCATAGATCCGGAGGAAGCCGAAAGACATTTTTCTGATCTTTTGAGTTCCAGAGATCCCGAAAATCGTCTGGCAGGAACAGCTATCGCACTTTTATTTCCTTTCGCCAGAGTTAAGGGTTATATTTTATCAATGCTTCCAGATGAACAGGACACTGAAGTGCTGGGTGCCTGCGAGATGGTATTAGCCTCAAACCCTGAGATAGACACGGCTCTCAGCATACTAGACATTATAGACGCCGTTGCAGCAGACTCAAGGAACAGGCTCTCGCAAGTTTTCAAAACTTTATGCAGTGCCATTGCCCTTGCCGGCATTCTGCCAAAAGAGCAGGCCACCCCGGATTACCTGGTAAAACTATGGAAACAGCAACGCCTGCAGAACTTTCTTGTTGATCTCGAAATCCAGCTTCCATTTGCCGATAAAAACAAGCGCCAATCTATCATTCTCTGGATCGAGAAAAATCGTCAGCATCCGAAAGTTGTTGAGCTTATAGAGCGACTTGGCAAAAACCCGCAAACAGAAGAAATCTATCGCCAGCTGACGGCCCCCGCCCCCGCAGCAGCAACTGCACCGGGCACCACTGTTTCTGAACCTAAAAAACAGGTATCGACTCAACCAACCAATGAAACAGAAAAACTGGCTACTCTCAAAACGCTAGAACTCGAATCTTTCGCCGAACATAAAACATGGATACTTAAAGAAGCTGCTGAAGGAAGCCCGGCTGTCAGGGCAGAAGCGCTCAATACGCTTCACCGGGTGAGACCAGATGGCAAACTTAAAGATCTCGCCAAAAAGGCGCTAAAAGAAGACAACAACGAGGTAAAAATCGCCGCCTTCAAAATTCTTGAGCGCATTGACCCTGAATATTTAAAAACAATAGTTTCAGATTTAATGCTCGACAACGATGCTAATTTAAGAGTAAGAGCAATCAGATTTGGTCTCAAATTCAAAGAAAAAGACTCTATAGAAGCTCTCAAACAGCTGGTAAACTCAACTGAACAAAACATAAGATCGAATGCCGTTAACTGCCTGGCATTCTGCCCGTTCAATCTGGTATTTAAAATACTGATGGACCAGCTTGACAAAGAAGAACACCCGGTTATTGCCAGGCAGATAGTCAGCATTCTACAGAGCAACCCATCTAAGTCTGTCTTGAAAGCTCTCGACAGCATAACTAAAACATCTAATCCCGCAGTAACGATGGTAATTTCACAGGCAAGAAACGATCTTTTCGAAACAATAACTCAGATACCTGAAGTCTCTGAATCTGAACCTCTCGAAGTTGCCGCCGAAAATAAACCGTACTCGGTACAGAATGTTCGAGAAATTGCCCGAAAAAACCAAAACTGGAAACCATCCTATAAACCTGTTGCCGAAAAAGCTCAACAGGTGCCAAAATTTTCTGAAATCAATTGGCAAATGCTCATTTCCGGGAGCGTTCTGCTCATTTTTCTTGGACTTTTGCCAATAATGCTGCTTTCTGATAAGGGCGCGGCAACCACAAAGCAGGAAAAAATTCCACAGGAATACCGAAACACAGAACGTGTAAAGCCATACGCAGAAGAAATACCGGCAAAATTCAGAATGCACCGTGCCTGCTCCCTCTACGGAAAAGTCGAAAAAATTATTTCTGATACAAGCCTGGTAATGGTGCATGACGGCAGACAAATAATGGTAAAGTTTCTAACCGCCGAAGCCAAGGCTTTTGCTAACAACGATGCAATCAACGTAACAATAGTTCCTTATCGCGTTAATCCGAACGGAATAATACTTTCACGCGGTCAAAAAATAGTCGCACACAAAGGTGAATAAGCAATGAACTGGCTTGACAAGCTGGAGGCCAGATATGGTCGCTGGGGTATGGAAGGCCTTATGCGCCATATCTGTCTGCTGATGCTGGTGGTCTTCTTGTTAGATTACTACAACTTGCTGCCATACCACATGCTCTACTTGAACAGAACCGCAATTATGCACGGACAGATATGGCGCCTGTTCACGTTTCTACTTATTCCGGCCAGCCCTGACGCTTTTCGCCTGTTTTTTGAGCTTTCTATTCTGGTTATGTGTGCCGATGGCCTTGAGTCACATTGGGGAACCTTTAAACTAACGGTTTATTACTTAATCGGAGCCCTTTTATGCATTATTGCATCTCTGTTCATGCCAGATATACAACTGGGCAGTTATTTTATCTATTTGAGCCTGTTTTTGGGTTTTGCAACGATATCCCCGAATTCCGAAATATTATTCATGGCGCTTATCCCGATTAAAATCAAATACATGGCAATGCTTTCGGTAGTGGTCATGGTCTGCCAAATAATCCTGGCACCCATCCATATGAAAATTGCCATAGTTATTGCGATAGGCAACTACCTGCTTTTCTTTGCTGGTGCTGCTTTTAGCGGCGCAAAACGCAATTATTACCAGAGCATCAGAAGTGCTGAATTCAGCAAAGCATGCACAAAATCAAACGATTATCGCCATAAGTGTAGCGTATGCGGCAAAACAGACGTATCAGATCCCAACACTCTGTTCAGATACTGCACATGTGCTCAATGCGGCAACAACGGAGTCGCCTTTTGCGACGAACATTTAAAGCAGCATAAATCTACGACTTCCGGCAATTAAAGCGCCCATAAAGTGCTTTACAGTGGCGGTGGCCTGTTTTATCATAAGAAGAAACACTTGCGGGATACAAACATGTCTTCAATACAAAACAGGCTTTTAATTCTGCTTTTGATGGCAGTTTTGATATTTACGGGCTGCTCACTGTTTGAATACGAAAGCAAACTCGATACGTTGCAAAATATCGTGCCGGGAAGCGAGCAAATTGTCAATCGTGATTTAACCAGTTCGCAAGCATTCGCTTATTCGGATGCC
>SABV01000245.1 GCA_009928855.1 Erysipelotrichia bacterium
TTTTTTATTTTTTTCTTGACACATTGCAGCAAAACGACGATAATAATCTTGCAACGCAACAAGATATTGAACAACAGTTTTCAATCTTAAATTTTTAATCAGGAGTTTCAAAATGAACAAATGGATGGAATTTTCAAACGAATACGCTCAGCTCATGAAAGACAATTTCCAGGTAATGAACAAATTCTGGCGCGCTTCCATGGAACAGAGCAGCGGCTACACAAAAAAAAGCATGGAACTTTTCTTCGATCACATGAACCGCAACGTTGAATTCATGCACGAAATGTATAACAACACCGCCAGTTCAAACGAAGAGCTCAAAACCCTCTATCGTGAAAACATCGAAAAATTCAATACCCGCTATCAGAAGGTTTATGAAGAAACCATGAAAGCTGTTACTCCCAAAACCATGAACGCCGCCCAATAAGCCCCGTAAGATTCAAAGGGGCTGTCTTGCAGGATACCCCCGCAAAGACAGCCCCTTTTTCAGTTTTACGCAAAAGCAACAAAACAGAGCTGCGCCGCACATAGAATTACAAAAACCAGCTTGATCGAAGGGATGTTCCACATTTTTTTCGTGGAGCGCCCGCAGAAAAAATTTAACGATACCAGACATTTCGCAATTTAATATAAGCCACCAGCCGTGGCACTAACAGGAGAAATTTACAATGAAAAGAATGAATAAAAAAATAGCTCTTATCACCGGTGGTGCCGCAGGCATCGGCCTCAAAGCTTCAGTATTGTTCGCCGAAGAAGGCGCAACAGTATATGCCCTCGACATCAGCGACAAAGCTCTTGCAGGCCTGGCTGACGTAAAGCTTGCCGACGGCTCTGAAGGCAAAATCATTGGCAAAAAAGTTGATGTTTCGAGTCACGCCGATGTTAACAAGGTTGTCGAAGAAATTTTTGCAGCCGAAGGCAAGATCGATTGTCTCGTAAACAATGCCGGCATCACCGCTGATGCTACCCTGTCAAAAATGACCGAAGAGCAGTTTGACCGCGTCATCAAAGTCAACCTCAAGGGCGTTTTTCTGATGAGTCAGGCCGTAGCCGGCAAAATGACTGCAGCAGGCAAGGGTTCGATCGTCAATACTTCTTCAATCGTAGGTGTCCAGGGTAACTTCGGTCAAACAAATTATGCCGCCGCTAAATCTGGTGTAATCGGCATGACATATACCTGGTCACGCGAACTCGGTCGCAAAGGCGTGCGCGTTAACGCAGTAGCTCCCGGATACACCTGGACAGACATGTTGGCAACCGTTCCCGAAAAGGTTATCAAGATGCTCGAAGACAAAACTCCGATGCAGCGCCTCGGGCAGCCGGATGAAGTTGCGAAACTCTACCTCTTTCTCGCCAGCGACGAGAGTTCTTATATTACAGGTCAGGTAATCGGAGTTGACGGCGGCCTCAAGCTTTAATAACCGGGCAAGAAAGGCAAAAAGCATGATTGGAAACATGGACACCCTGGCACAGCACATTGATGCTGTAACTGAACACTATCTCAGACGAACAGCAGGTGAGCTCGACAACTATCCTCGCGGCGTCACTCCACGAGAAGAGGTCTGGAGCGCAGGCAATGTTTCGTTGCTGCGTTTTGAAGGTCCCGAAAGCCAGCAGGGAACCCCATTGCTGATCGTCCCATCGCTGATTAACCGCTGGTACATTCTGGACGCAACAGAGGAAACAAGTTTTATCAGAGAATTCTCGCAGCAACGCCCAACTTTTCTGATAGACTGGGGCTACCCTGGCGAAGAAGCCGGGCATCTACCGTTAAGCCACTACTACCACCGTTCTATCAAGCGCGCTGTGCGCCAGATAGCAAGAATAACCGGCGTCTCCAAAGTAGACATCATGGGTTACTGCATTGGCGGCACTATGGCTTATGCTTTCAGTTGCCTCGAACCCGACATGGTCGACCACCTTGTACTTTTGACGGCCCCGATTGATTTTTCTGATGCAGGCATCTTTGCAACATACGCAGATCATTTCCCAACCGAAGAATTTTCTGTTAGCATGGACACTATGCCGGGTTGGCTGCTTGCCTTCTCGTTTCAGTTTGTTCAACCGATGGGACTCTACCAGAAGACCAAAATGTTCAAAGATAAATTTGAAAATAAGAGCTTCATGAAGCTTTACAACGCCATGGAACGTTGGATCGCCGATCCGGTAAGTTTCCCCGGCAAAGCCTATTACCAGCTGCTAACCGAACTTTACAAACAAAATCTGCTGACACAGGGTAAACTAACCACCGGAGACGGTCTGCTCGTTGACCCCGCCGCCCGCAGATCAAAAGCTCTGATTCTGAACGCAGGGAAAGACCACATCGCGCCACTTGGCACAACGGCCCTGCCAGCTGCCGACAAGGCACCAGCCAGAGAAGTTACTATTCCCTCAGGGCATATCGGCATAACGACCGGGCGCAACGGCAAAGAAGCATGCAAAACCGCTCTAGACTTCATAATGAATTGACAAAAGGAGACTGACAATGTTTACAATGGGCGAAGATATGATGAAGCAGTGGGCCACCAACTGGGAAAAACTTATGGGCGACCACCTCGAAAAACTGGTTCATAACGAAAAATTCATCAGCGAAATGTCAAAATCAATCGCAGCAACTATGACAGGCAAAGCAATGTGTTCAAAAATGCTTGATGAACAGATGGCCGCCATGAATCTGCCATCAAGAACCGATATCGTCAAAATTCTGCAGAAGCTTACCGACATCGAAGAAAGATTGGTAGACCTGACCGAGCGCTTCGAAGATTACGTTGACGCGCAGGCCGAAAAACCCGCTGAAACTACCGCAAACCACAGCCACGAAGGCAAAAACAAAAAACACAAAAAATAGCTCTCTTCTTTCGGACTGGACGAACCGGCTTAACAGTCATACAATTACAGTCTGATAAGGTTCTATTGAATCTAAACCTAACCGCAGGAAGAGAAAATAATGGCAAAAGAGTTAAAAGAGATGCCCGAAGGTTACCGCGAAATCGTTTCACGCTCAGTCCTCAAAGAATACAATGAAGCTGATCGCCGACGACTTGGCATGGAACCGACACGAAAGACTCCGGTTTTCCGACAGGCCTCCTGGACTCTTTATCGTTGCGGAGAAGACTTCAAATCAGATTACGCACCGGTCGTAATTGTTCCTTCTCTGATTAACCGCAACTACATTCTTGATCTGCTGCCGGGCCACTCGCTGGTTGAACAGCTGAAAGCAAGTGGTCTTGACGTCTTTTTAATCGACTGGGGTGACCCGGACGCGGGAATGGGGCAATGCGGCTTTGATCATTACGTCAGTGTTTGGCTACGCCGCGCAATCCGCCAGGTTAAACGACTGACCGGCAAAACAAAAGTACAGCTCACAGGGCAATGCATTGGCGGCATGATGGCTACCATGTATGCGGCGCATCCTGAATTGCGCAAAGATTTGAGCAGCCTGTTTCTGCTGACAGCGCCAATCGATCTTGCAGATTCAGGGCTTTTGGCAAACTGGACCAGCACAGATGGATTCGATGTCGAAAAAATGACTGCGCCATACCAGGGCATCGTTCCTGCTCAGTTCTTTCACGCATCATTTCCACTGCTTGATCCTAAAAAGCAGTTGAGCAAATACCGAAATCTGCTGGAAAATTTCGAGATGCCCGGCTTCAAAGAAATATGGGAAGCACTTGATATCTGGAGCAATGATAATGTTGACTTTACTAAACGGGCATTTACAGAGCTTATCCGCACTTTTTATCAGGACAACGCATTTTTCAAGGGTGAGTTCAACATCATGGGCGCTCCTGTCAACTTCAAAGATATCGATGTGCCTGTGCTGAGCCTGGTCGCACGTGACGACCACGTCTTCAACGAAAAAGCCGCCATGGCAATTCAAGATTGCAAAGCCGCAAAAAAAGGCAGACTCGATTATCATGTCATACCGGCCGGGCACGTTTCATTAATTGCTGCGCACCCGGTCAGAATTCATACCTATACTCTGATCAAAGAATTTTTGACCAGATAAGCAAAACACAAGGAGCAGAAAATGACTGAAGTATTCATCGTTGGCGCCGCCAGAACCGCACTTGGCACTCTTATGGGCACACTCAAATCAGTGCCGGCACACAAACTCGGCAGTGTTGTAATAAAAGCCGCCCTCGAACGCGCTGGTGTCAAGCCAGACCAGATAGACGAAGTCATCATGGGCAATGTATTGATGGCAGGACAGGGTCAGGGTCCAGGCAGACAGGCAGCTATCGGCGCCGGAATCCCCGAAACAACCCCCGCCTGGACAATCAACCAGATTTGTGGATCGGGTCTTAAGAGCATAAGCCTTGCCGTCGATGCCATCAGAGCAGGAACGGCCCAGTGCATGGTAGCCGGTGGCATGGAAAGCATGAGCCAGGCTCCTCATATTGCTGATTTGCGCAATGGAACAGCTCTTGGACATGTAACTTTTAAAGACATCGTAGTTTACGATGGCCTGACAGATGTTTTTTCGGGCGAGCATATGGGCATGACCGCCGAATGGCTCGCAGATGAACTTAAAATCACCCGCGAAGAGCAGGATGCGTTCTCGGCCGAAAGCCAGAAACGCGTTGCAGCAGCATGGGAAGCCGGCCGCTTTAATGACGAAATCGTTCCCGTAGAAATACCACAGCGCAAAGGTGACCCCATCGTCTTCAAAAAAGACGAACATTTCAGAGTCGGCACCACCGCAGAAACCCTCAGCAAACTTAAACCGGCCTTCAAAAAAGACGGTAGCGTGACTGCGGGCAACGCATCCGGAATCAACGATGGAGCAGCAGCACTGGTAGTTGCTTCCGCCGAATTTGTCAAAAAATACAATTTAAAACCAATTGCCAGAATCGCAGCCCATGCGACCACGGCTCTCAATCCTTCTAGAATGGGCATGGGTCCGGTTTCTGCAACGCAGAAAGCCCTCGAAAAAGCCGGCTGGAAAGTCAGTGATCTCGACAGAGTTGAAGCCAATGAAGCTTTTGCAGTTCAGTCACTTGGCGTTATCCGCCAGCTCGGTCTCGACCCCGCAAAAACGAATGTCAACGGCGGAGCCATTGCACTGGGCCATCCTATCGGTGCTTCAGGAGCTCGCATTCTGGTAACGCTGTTGTATGAAATGATGCATTCTAACTGCAACAAAGGCCTTGCCACCCTCTGCGTAGGCGGCGGCATGGGTGTTGCTATGGCAGTTGAACGCGTCAAGGCTTGATTCCTTTCCTTGCCTCTGTGCGGCATCATTAACCGCACAGACATTCAGGGCCTGGGTTAATTCCCGGGCTGTCTTTTTTTTAGATTGACATTGCCACGCAGAAAATGCTTCAATATTAAAGTATTCAGCATTAAACATGGAGCCATTAGAAATGAGCACCCATTTCACCGGCACCTCAGAAGAAATAAATGCGCTGGATTGTTTTATCAAACTTTTGCGTGCCGCAAACTCAGTAAATGCGGCGGCCAGCAAACAGATCCAGAATGCCAAGCTTACCGAAAGTCAGTTCGGAATACTCGAAGCTTTGCTGCATCTCGGGCCTCTCACACAAAAACAACTGGCTGAAAAAATTCTCAAAAGCGGCGG
>SABV01000016.1 GCA_009928855.1 Erysipelotrichia bacterium
GATTCTTCCTCAAAAATAAACGCAGGAATTTCACCATTCTTGTCAAAAATCATGCTGACAATATCGGCAATGTCAGCCTCAGTCAAATCTTCAAGCGGCCTGCCAAAATTTCCGGCAAAAGCCTCTCTAGAGCGCTCCAGGCCACGCATCTGCATCAGTTCGCGCACCTGAATCACCGGCAGATGAAGTTTTTCGGCAAGCTTTTCGTCATTAAAAAAGAGGTATTCTTTTTCGAGTGTCGAAAGAATTGTCTTGATCACAGGATCATTGAGATCCATGGAAGGTCGCCGCGAAGAATGGGAAGGGACTGGCGCTACATTTGCCTGCAAAGTGTCTGACTGCATGGCGGCCGACATTGGCTGCATCTGAACGGGCATGATGATTCCAGAAGCTCCATAACCGCCCAGAAGGCCGGTCAGAGGAACTTTTTTTTCTTCATCGTCCGAAGGCGTTACGTAAACAACTTCTTCAAGGGTTGATTCACCTGACATTGCAAGATCTATGGCCATTTCTCTGAGAGTGCGCATACCCTCAAGCCTTGCCACCCGTTTAACCGCCATCTCGGTGCCACCTTCCATAATGACATCTTTTAACGAAGAAGTGACAACCATAGTTTCATAAACGCCGCTGCGACCGAGGGTGCCCGTCTGGTTACATTCGCGGCAACCGGCGCCTTTGTAGAACTTTGTGCCAAGCAATTTGCCCGGATTCAAGCCCAGACGCTGAATTATGCTCTGAGATGGTTTATATTCGGTCTTGCAGTGAGGGCAGGTGCGATGCAGCAATTTTTGAGCAACAACCACTCTGACTGCCGCTGTTACCAGATAAGCCGGGACTCCCATGTTGATAAGACGGTTGATACTTGCCGGCGCATTGTTTGTGTGCAGCGTAGAAAGCACCTTATGACCGGTAAGAGAAGCTCTGAAAGCAATCTCAGCCGTTTCGAGGTCACGTATTTCGCCGACGAGAATAATATCAGGATCTTGTCGCAAAGCAGTTCTGAGGCCGCTGGCAAAATCGAGACCGATTTTATCGTTGATCTGCACCTGAGTGATCCCAGGAATTCTGTATTCAACAGGATTTTCAATAGTAAAAATGTTTATTTCGGTGCTGCTGAAATATTTGAGCATACCGAAAAGAGTTGTGGTTTTGCCGGCGCCCGTGGGACCGGTAACCAATATGAGGCCGTAGGGCTCATCAAGAGCCGACTTGAGTCGCACCAGGTCTTCATGAAAAAAGCCAATGTTATCGAGATCGAATTTTGACTCACGCTGCAATATGCGCAGAACAGCCTTTTCGCCAAGCAGGCTCGGCACTGTGCTGACACGGAAATCCACCTCTTTATCCTGCATTTTCACCTTCAGGCGGCCATCCTGAGGAAGTCTACGTTCGGCGATATCCATGTGTGAAAGAATCTTGATGCGACTGATAAGAGGAGGCAAGAGGCTCTTTGGCCCGGTCATGGCATCGTGCAGCATGCCGTCAACCCTGAAGCGAACAAGAAGAATGTCTTCGCGTGGTTCAACGTGTATATCTGAGGCACGTTTCAGAATCGCCTGCTTAAAAATGGCATTAAGAAACTGAACGACAGCGCCCTGCTCAGAAGTCTTGCGCACGACTTCCAGCCCTGAATCGCCAGCATCATCAAGATCAGACTTGCCATCTGTGTCACCGGCTACCGAAAAGCCTTCCCATGAATATAGCTGACGGATAGCTAATTCAATCTGGTTTTTAGGGGCAATAAGCACATCAAGCTTGCACTGGGTCAAAAAAGCAACCATATCAGTCGCCATAATATCAAAAGGATCTGCCATAACCACGGTAAGACGGTTTCCATCGCGTTTATACGGAATCATCTTGTATTGTTTGGCTTGATATTCAGGAATAAGCGAAAGAAGTTTGGCGTCAACCTTGATATTAGAAAGATCTACAACCGAAACGCCCAGCAATTCGGCCCAGAGATCGAGAATCTGTTTTTCAGAAAGAAACCCAAGTCTCACAATTATATTTTCGAGACGTTCAAGGGTTTGTGCCTGAATTATCTTGGCTTTGTCAATCTGTTCATCAGTTAAAAGCCCCTTCTGCAGGAGTAAACTTTCGACCGTCGCTTTTGTTCCCTGAATGTTGTTCATATAGTCCTCCGACTTTTACTCGACTTCGACCCGAAACGATCGACGTTCAAGCGATTTGCTTTCATCCTGAGTATCGTGATAGGCGTAAAGATCGAACATCACGTGCCCAACGCGCTTAGGATGGAAAGTAACGCATAGTTTGTCGCCCTTTTTGGCAATACGGTTAACAGCAATACGATTGTCGTTGTATTTATAATTTATCTTCCATTCAAGCTCACGGTTGCCGGAATATCTTGGCAGTTCGACATCAAACAACTGGTTGAGCCTGACCTTGATCTCTTCTTCTTTTTTTACGTCATCAGGAAGAAGCCTGATAGAGCAATTATTCGACACCAGATACCGTGGCACCGTCATCACCATACCATGTATTCGATACACACCGTGAGGAAGCGGCAATCCAAGGCGGTCTACAGTTTCCCATGCAAGTTTTTCACTTCGACTTTCGCCCGCCTTGATCGGAACGGTATGCGGCGATTCTGCCCAGACAAGCCCCTGTGACCATCGGTATATCTGTGTGCCATCGTGATAAGCGGCCAGATCCCATTGCTGACCTGTTGGATAATGAATTTGAACCGTCTTATCAGTGCGGTTTCTTATGCTTATGGTAAAAGTGGCAATAGCTCCGGCGGTTATTTCGAGCTTTTCAGGGACAATTGTTATCTGCACATCGGCAGGATTTATGAACTCCCATTTGCGCCATGTCTGCGCCGCTAATGAAGCTGCCACCAATAAAAACACAGAAAAAACAAGTAGAGTATATTTCTTTTTCATAATCAATGATGATACAACACCACAAGAACTCTGCAAAGCAATTCAGGTGTTGATTTATTAAGATTTGCCCTGGACTTACCGCCTATGGTATCTTTTCTACTCATATGGCTCAGGAAAAGCAAAAAATCAGCTTTCAAAAAGTGTGGCACATTCAGGTCTCAGGCCTGAATATGCTCGACTTTGCGAGTGATCACCACAGCTTTGCCACTTATGGCAAAGACTCGATACTGCGTCTGTTCAATCATCGAGGCCAGGAACTCTGGCGCAGAAACCCCGGATTCGAACTGGTGGCATTATCACTTTCAGACACACTCGAAGTAATGGCCATCGACACTGAAAAATATTCAATGCTTTTTGGCCCGGAGGGCGCCACTCTATGGCGCAAAAGGCCGTTTCCGGCATTAACGGGCAAAATAAGCGCATCCGGAGACTCGTTCGCATTTGTAACTACCGACCCGGCAATCATAGGAGCAGACAGAAGTCTGCGTGTTAAATGGGCCTACCGCAATCTGATGAAGCGTCCACCCGGAATTGCAATTTCGGCACTTGCCCAGACCACGATATTTCCATGCGCAGATGATCGCGGAGAAGGTCTCACTGCCGTAAACTACGCAGGCAAGCCATACGATGCCTTCATGGGGCTTGATACAATAATTGCAGTAGATCTTTCTGACGACGGGCAAATAGCACTGGCTCTTGCCACAAATGGCCGCCTGTTCTGCCTCAACGTGGTTAAAGGCTTTGGAATATGGAAATGCGCATACGAAACCAGTCTGAGCGGAATTTCGTATGCGACAAAGTCAGCAGAGTCAATCGTCTTTTCTGAATCTGGGCACCTCATCAAACTGGACCCCACCGGAAAAAAGATATGGGAACACCATTTCACCGACAGACTGCTCAAAGCATCAATAACTTCAGACGGCACCAGCATTTTTTATGCGACAGAACGGGGAGAAATTGGTCTTTTGACCCAGAGTTCCAGCCAGCTTTCAAATAAAATGACTTTTCGGGAAATTCCGGCAAAACCCATCTCTGCCAATATCCAGGGTTCCTTTCGCAAAGTATGGCAAAAAGAACTGGCCTGCTCTGCAAAACACAATTCAGTTATGCATCTATGGAAAGGTGAGGATGGCGTCGAGTATTGCCTAACCTGGGATGGCGTTGAGAACCTGTTTTGCATCAACGACATCGGTGAAGAAATCTGGCAGATAAGAATTGCCGGCTCTGAGGTTTTAGACATATCAGTCTCGGTCGATGCAGATCTGGCCGTTGTCATAACTTGCCGTGGCGTAGCCGGGTTTGATCTTTCGGGTTATGAATCTTTTAAATTTCTGGGGCAGTTTTTTAAAGCACATGTTTTTGATAACGCCGCCATGCTCCTGATCGACAATGACGGAAAATGCAGATTTTACCAGTCATCGGACCATTATTCCCACACGCTTGAGCTGCCCGAAAAAGCGACTGAGTTTATAAGAACCGGCAATAATGCCATTATCAGAACCCCACATTCATTGAACAGAATCGATGAAACCGGAAAAATACTCGATAAGCTGGTCTCAGACGAAATTCTCAGCTTTGTATCGCTCTCGCAGAATGCCGAATTTATCATTTGCGGAGATGAAACCGGCAAAATAAGTATCCACGACGAAAATCTCAGAGAGTTTTTTTCATACAATCTCGGCAAAAAAATCACTCTGGGTGCTTATCACAAAGAAGAAGAAACCGTTTTCGCCGCAACCGATTCTGACGACATATTTGTATTAAAACGAAGAAGTGGCGAAATGACCAGAAACAGCCTGACCGGCAAACCGGTGTTTATAGCACCTCATGAGTCCGGCATCATAATTGGCACCGACCTTGACCAGCTTGGGCTGATCAACACTGATGGCCAGATACAGGCACGTTACACATCGCCTTATAAACTCAAATCTCTGGCGCCATGCCAGAGAAAAATGTGCGTAATCGTCCTGGCCGACGATTCATTGAGTTGCATCGCTGCCATGAACAACAATGTCTCAGCAAAACCCTGAATTCAGACGACCTTCCCCACAAGAGTGGGACAAACTGGAAATGATAGCCGAAATAGACCGTCAGGCCTTCGGGGAAGACGGCATCTCTGTTTTCAACCTTTCGCAGTTCTGCAGAGCCGACGGTGTTTTCTGCCTGATCGACAAACAAGAAGTTACAGCTGAAGCGATTTTATTAAAAAACCTTCATGATTCAGGCGCAGTATTATTCGCCTTTGCCGTAAAACAAAGCAGCCACAGAAAAGGACACGGCACGCTGCTGATGCGACATATAATTAATGCTGCCGCAACAGCCGGCATCACCTATATAGAATTAACAATGAACCCTGAGAATCAGCCAGCCAGAAACTTTTACGTAAAAACAAACGGTTTTCAGAAAAAAGAAGAGCTGCTTCCCCACCCGCACAAAAAAGAACCACGCTGGCTGATGCGCCTCGAAATCCCCGCTCGGATAATTTAAGATTTTTAACTGAATCGCGCTGTGCTTTAAAACTTGTTGACATTTCACGTGCAAAAACTAGACTAGCTTTGCTTACTAAATTTGCCAGAGCAGAAATTTCAAATTATTATAAATGTCAGATGTATTTTGAAGGCTTCAGAAATCTTTGCGATTTGTTTGAAACGGTTCTTCGGTCATACTATCTTTAACAACGGCAACCCGCTTTTACATTTTGTTTGCGCTATTCGCGAATAGCGAATATAATTTAACTATGCTAAAACCACAGGATGTTCTCATAGTTTTAAAGCTTGCAGCTAAAGAAGCAACTTGGCAACCATCAGTTTCTTGCCAATTGTCATTTGATGAATTCGATGATCGATTCTTGCCATGGAATTTTGCTTCTTTAGCCAAAGAACTCTTTATGAGTTCTTCAGAAATTCATGCTGGCTTTAAAAGAGCGATTAAAGCGAACTTAGTAAATGGGATGTCCAGAAAACCCAACTGCACAGCATTAGCAGAATTTCTAATTCACGGCATTAGCTATGTATTTCCTGCAGAGAGGGGTGAAATGACTAGGGGCATCCCAACTGCTCACGCTGTCCCACCACTCAAAAACATGCTTGCCAATAATGAAAACAGCTGTCCAGTTTGGCCAGATTCAAAGGGCCGAACCTGGGGGCAGACTTTTATGCCTCTTTACAAGTCTGTTCCAAAAGCTGCGATGGTTGATCCCCGCTTGTATGAATTGCTCGCCTTAGTTGACGCAATCAGAGGCGGTCGGGCACGAGAAAAGAATTTGGCCGTAAAAGAACTTAAACAGAGATTGGGTGTTGATTGATTATGAAGCTTTCTAATAATGAACAAATGCTCTTTGATGTTGCCCGGAGTCTTCCCGAAAAGTTACGTAACCAGGTTGTCTTTCTTGGCGGTTCCGTCGTTTCGCTGTTGATAACCGAAACCGCATTTGCCGGCATTCGTCCGACAAAAGACGTTGATGTAATCATTGAAACTTCTAATCGAAACGGCTTTCACCGCTTTGAAGAGTCTTTGCGCAAAGCCGGCTGTCATCAGATCCTTGATGATGATCCGCCGATTATCTGCCGCTGGCGCATAAACTCGGTTGTTGTCGACGTCATGCCCTGTGATGAAACTATCCTGGGCTTTTCAAACCAGTGGTATAAAGGCGCCGTCAAAAATTATCATCTTGTCAACCTGGAAGGCATTGAAATAAAGGTAGTTACAGCTCCCTATTTTCTGGCTACAAAGGTTGAAGCTTTTCGCGGGCGCGGCAACAATGACTTTATGGGCAGTCATGATCTTGAAGACATAATCACTGTTCTGGACGGCCGTTCAGAAGTTGTTGCCGAGATCAAAGCAGCAGAAACCAGTCTGCAAAACTATCTGGCCAGAAACTTCAAGGCCTGGTTGCAGAACCAAGCTTTTATAAATGCCCTGCCGGGCCTCTTAACACCAGATCCAGCCAGCCAAGAAAGATTTCAGATTGTTGTGGAAAGAATTCAAGCTATTGGTGCGATTTGTTAGCACTTTTGGCTGCTATGACGCTTTCAAAAAAGATTTAAGTTCTTTTTTGAGGGCGTTGAAATTACTAATTACCGAATCTTCAAACTTTTGAACAATTTCTAACCAGATTTTTTCGAAAAAAACACGCGGCTTTATATGCGACACAGGCAGTCCAAAGGCTTGTTCTATGATCTGACTATCTTTTTGGTTTAACATTGTCAATTGTTTGTGCCCAATAATTGTATAGTCTGGCTCAATTTGTTTGTATAATCTGTAACAATCAATGCTTTGGGCAATTGAGTATGCTACATGCTCTTGTCCCTTGGGCATAAGGTTTTTAACTTTTACTGTTGGTTTAACCAAATTGGTTTCAAATAGCAGCTCATACAAGACAGAGATTTTATAAAAATCTCGGATGTCGTTTTTAACTTCCAATTTGAGCTTGGCTTTGCCTTGAATCAATTTTCTGTATAATGAAGCAGCTTTTTTAAATGCCTTATTATCAGGGATTAGTAACCACTGCGCCTTTATCAGCTCTCTTATACTTTTTTCATCAAATCCTCTTTTGATTTTGGGCTCATCAAAGCACTTCGTGATAATCTTCCGAATTGTTTCAACGAGTTCAGTAGGTCTGTTGTAAAAATCTTTGTTGATAATGCTTGCTAATTCTAGATCCAGCCTTTCACTTGCTATGCTGAAAACTCCTTTTGCGTTTAGTTGCTTAATTAGCTTGGTTTTTCCTGCAGCAGAGTCTTCAAAGGCAACCTCTTTTTCCCTTTTTTGGAATGAATATGCTTCCCTCTTCAGAATGTAAGCTCCGATTCCATATATGACAGCTTCATACCACTGCTTTTCCCTTTGCAGAAATAAACGCATCTTGTCGAAAGTCGTTGCTAAATCAAATGCTTTTAATCCTGGTGCAGTTGGCTGATGTGGGTAGCCATTTTTAATAAGCTGCTCAAAAGCCCCCCAGGCTTCTTTGGGTTTTCCCGCCATTTGCAGGTAGCTGGGCAATCTTAAATAAGTTTCAACAGTATACCAGATAGGGCTTTGATCCATTGTTGCGTATGCTTGTTTTAAATAAATGCAGGATTGCTCATAGTTTCCACTCTCTTTTTCTTTCGTTGCCAGTTTCAAAAGATCGTCAGTACCCATAAAATTTTACCTTTAATTTTTTAACATTGTTTGATTCAGGTTCTGCAGTTAGTATTGATTTATAATATCCATTTTCATATGGAAAGGAAACCTTGAGATTTTAGCGCCAAACTAAAACGGTTGTTCATACTAAGTTTCCTGAGTTTCGGGGGCAAAAAATGGTATCAGTAGAGATTAGAACGGTGGCAGGTGGTTATCAAAAGTATGAGGAGAGCGACCAGTTTCTCATCAGACTGAAATCCCTTCTGGCAAGGGGCTATGCTGGTAAGGAGCTTATTCATACTTTGATAAGTGACGATTGGAGCCCACCTCTGTTGGTTGTTGTAATTGAATGGTCTGAGAATGGCCAAAATTTCACAAAAAACATTCCTTATGATTAAAACGCCTTGAGCAGTGATTCTTATGAGCAGCATCAAAGAAGCAAAACTGGTTCAGGCATTTTTAACGCTGTTTCGGTCAATATGCTTCAAACATTCTCAGAGTGTAAATATAAAAGCCCACAGGGCAATGTCAGTTAAAAAATTTGGATCTATGGGGTATTCGCAAGCTTGTTATCATTGCTTTGTGATGTTTGATCATAATTAACATTTTTACTTTTGGAGCGGATATGAAGAAAATATTGTTTGTCTTACTTTTTTTTGCTCTAGCAAACCCGCTTTTTGCCGTCTTTTGTTCAAAATGCGGTTATCAAGCCAAGGATTCCAATGCTTTCTGTTCAAGTTGTGGGCACAAGTTAGATTCTTTAGAAACAACTGGTAACGCGTCAGATACTAATCTTCTGCCAGCAATAGAATCTAAGTTTTCACCGGTTAATGATTTCGAAGTGTTTGTTTTTACGTCGAATTATTCTACTTGCATCGCAAAATACCCAGAATTTCAGATCTTGTATAGTAAGAATTTACCTGCGATTGAAGCTCTTGAGAAGACTGCTCATGATCACGAGAAAGAGATCATAGGCTATTATTATGCTAAATGGGAAATTCTGAAAACCTTGCAAGAGGTCTGGAGTCAAGATAGTGGTTCCGTTTTGAGGAAGAAAGCCTATTTGACGCAATACTCCAGCATTTTGAGATACATCAATGAGATTATAACCAAACTAAAAAACAAGGATTCTGCTCATGAAGTGGCAGAAATGAAACAAAAATTGGCCATAAGAAGCTCTATATACTATGTTAAGTCAAATTTTTTGCTTGTTGCTAACTTAAAAATCCCGAAAAATCAGCCTGTGGGAATCAAAGAGATTGCTGGCGACAAAATCGAAGTAATTCACCTCGGCGATATGGCAGAAGGCAAAACAAGTCTTGTTGGCCCTATATATATAGACAATTCTACTCTAACAGAGCCCATTTCGGGCTGGGTTTCCAAAGAAGAATTTAAAAAAAGAACCGATTATGCAGGTGGTTTAAATTGATTTGAAGGCGATATTTTGCAAATAACTTGTCTGTAAGTAGTTAAAATTGCCCAGTTCAGCTAGATAAACATAGCAGATTGCAAATATGGAACAGTCTCTCAAAAAGCGGCGACAAAGGGCAGACAGGTTAAATGGCGGTAGTTGTGTTTCTCTCGCTGCCGGTCTGACTATAATTTGACATTTTTTTATGCAGGTGAGATAATTGCCTACTGTTTTGAATGCCCTTTACGGGATAAATTACAAGGAGTTTTTTAATGAATCAAACCGCCATGGAGAAGGAAAACATGACCTCTACCAAACGACTGCCCTACAAAGTTAAAGACATTGATCTCTGGCAGCTCGGCCGCAAGGAAATCGAAATAGCCGAACATGAAATGCCCGGCCTGATGGCTCTGCGCGAAAAATATGGAAAACAAAAACCTCTCCGCGGCGCAAGAATAATGGGTTCGCTGCACATGACAGTGCAAACTGCCGTTCTGATCGAAACTCTGGCTGAGCTCGGCGCTGACGTCAGATGGGCAAGCTGCAACATTTTTTCGACCCAGGATACTGCTGCTGCAGCCATAGCTAAAGCCGGGATTCCGGTATTTGCCTGGAAAGGTGAAAATCTTGAAGAGTATTGGTGGTGCACTAACGAAGCGATCACATGGCCAGATGGGCAGGGCCCCAATCTGATCGTAGATGACGGCGGCGATGCTACGCTGATGGTTCATCTCGGCGTACAGGCAGAAAAAGACCCAACTGCTCTCAACCGCACCCCTGAAGGCGAAGACGAAGCAAGACTCATCGAACTTCTCAAAAAAACGCTCAAGACCGAACCCGGCAAATGGACACAGGTCGCCAAAAACATTAAAGGCGTCAGTGAAGAAACCACAACAGGCGTTCATCGCCTTTACAAAATGATGGAAAGCAAAAACCTGCTTTTCCCTGCTATCAATGTTAATGATTCTGTTACCAAATCAAAATTCGACAACCTCTATGGTTGCCGCGAAAGCCTCGCCGATGGCATCAAGCGTGCTACCGACGTTATGGTTGCCGGAAAAGTGGCTGTTGTGTGTGGTTATGGCGATGTTGGCAAAGGCTGTGCGCAGAGTATGCGTAATTTCGGCGCCCGCGTCATCGTAACAGAAATCGACCCAATCTGCGCGCTTCAGGCCGCCATGGAAGGTTTTGAAGTAAAAACCGTAGAAGACACACTCGGCACAGGCGATATTTATATTACCACCACCGGTAACAAAGACGTAATCACGGCTGATCACTGCTCAAAAATGAAAGATCAGGCTATTGTCTGCAACATCGGTCATTTCGACAACGAAATTCAAATGTCTAAGATCGAAGCCTGGCCAGAAATCAAAAAAACCAACATCAAGCCTCAGGTCGACAAATACACATACAAAGATGGCAAAATGATCTACATTCTTGCAGAAGGCCGTCTCGTCAATCTCGGCTGTGCTACAGGCCATCCCAGTTTCGTAATGAGCAATTCATTCACCAACCAGACCCTGGCACAGATGGATCTCTGGCAGAATAATCACGAAGTCGGCGTTTACACACTTTCTAAAAAACTTGATGAAGAAGTTGCCAGACTGCATCTTGGCAAAATTGGCGTTAAGCTCACCAAGCTGACGCAACAACAGGCAGAATATCTGGGTGTTCCATTAGAAGGCCCTTATAAAGCCAATCATTACAGATACTAAGAACAAATAAGAAACCGGAGCCATTCGATTTGAAATGGCTCCGGTTTTTTATTGCAAACTATTTTTAATACTTAATCTTTCTGAGAAACAGCGGCACACATCCGCCTGAAATCTTCTTCTGCAACACGCACTGATTCTCTCGAAATACGGTTGAGTTTATCAGCTGTTTTGGCCATATCAGATGCAACCAGGTTGATTTTTTCTTCAAAATACCTTCTATCAGCCTCTTCAGGCATGCAACACAGAGCCCACCTGTTCGAAACAGCAAAGGCACTCACCTTCGGATCATAGGCAATTCCTACCCACGGAATTCCGGCTTTTGCGGCAATAATGCACCCATGCAGACGCATGGAAATTACCAGATCTGCATTTGCAAAAACTTCTTCAGGAGAATCCGGATAAAAGATCTTACCTTTCCAGCCGGCGTCAAACCAGACTTTTTCGTCTTCTTGTGGCTGAAAAGATACAGGGTATAATTCAAGATTCTCAAGCTCTTCAGCCATGGCAATCAGCTCTCTTGCGATGCGTTCAGACTCTTTTACAGATGAGCGCAACACAACATGCACCCTCAACCGTTCAGCCGGCTTATCCAGAGATTTTCGACCGATGTTCTCATTTAGAAAAACAAGATCGGTGGCAATAGTCGGAGCAGATTCAACCGGCGCAATCTGCTTAAAAGTATCTGCCGACCCGGCATCTCTCAGACTTAAATACTTTGCCTGGCAAAGTTCATGCGCCAGCCATTCAAGAATTACAGATGATATTTTGCCCTCTTTGCCCCACGGCCCAAGTCCTTGAGCAGGCAGAATAACTCTGGCACCGGCAATTCTGGCAACAGTCATTAAAACAAGGTAATAAAGAAGACTCCTGACACTTGTTACCGACTGAAAAACTCCCCCGCCAGGCACTACAAAGACTTCACATGAACAGAGTTCCTCAAGTAAGCACATAACACTTCTGCGGCTTACGGGCTGAAGAACAGCAGTTTCAACGGGCATGTTCTTGCCGCTGTGCAAAAGCACGATGCGATAGTCAGCAAACCGTTCGAGAAACCGCTGCGAAAAAGTCTGCCACAAAAGCTCATCGCCAAAATTGCCAAATCCGAAATAACCGGCAATAAACACGGTCTTTTTCTTCGCAGCACTTACTACCAACAGCAAACAGGCAAAAGCCACCAGAACAACTGCCGCAATGCCGACGAGAATGCCAAGCCAGAAACCGTTAACAACCCTTAAAAGGCTCAAATATAAAGGAGTGTGAAAATGACAAAGCGAATTCACGACCGAAACCTGGCCCATTTGCATAAAAATTGCGAGCAAGGGCAGAATCTGGTAATTCTGCCGCAGAAAGAAAAAGATAAAAAGCAGCCCTGCAGGATACCCGACAAGAAACTCTTTATTTCGAGGCCTTGCAACCAGAGTATTTTCAAGAAAAGTTCTAAAAGCGTCCTCCATTTCTGAAGGCTTCAAAAAAGTTGCATTGCCTGAACGCAGCAAATAAAGAACCGTACCAGCTGCGACGACCGACAGCAGCATAACCCCCAGGGGGTTAACCGGCCGATGCAGCAAGCCAAAAACACCACGGCCATATTTTTTCAGGCTCCATAAACCGGTGATCAACAGCGGCAGCATAAATGCGAGTTTTATCCCACGGAATTGCTCAAACTTCAGCAGATACTCAATTTCAGAATACAGGCCGGCAATCAAAATGCCGCCAAAAACTGATGGAAGCACCATTTTTGCCACGAAGCCCGGCATAATTGCAAAAAATGATCGGGAACGCATTTTGTCGAGCCCGTTCATTGCAAGAATGACACCGATGCATGAATAGGAAACGGCGCCGACCAGACCTGAAGCTGCAACAAATGTTGTAGATGGAAATATAAAAAAGGCACCAATGTTTGCCAGAACATAGGCAAGCAGGGGATTTCCTCCCAGAGTTTCCCAGAATGAAATGCGCAAAAGAATTGGAAAACCAAGCAACAACGCCAGGCCCGCTGCCAAAATTTCAAAAGACGACAGGTGCCCAACCAGATGACGCGGTTCATTCATGCATTCGGTCGAATTGGCTGCTACTTTGAATCCGGCAGAATTAAGCTCTTTAACTGTTTTATTGAGATAATCGAGGTTGAAATTGACAAGATTTTCGATAAATCGCTTGTCATCCTGAAAAAAGCAGCGAATATAAAGCATTTTAAGGCTGCGATCCTTGACCGCCCTGACCCATCTGGCAATTGCACGCTTAACATTGTAAACCTGATCAAGCTCTTTTCGGCTTATACTATGCACCCTGACGAACGGGCGGGTGGTTGCCAGATCTTTAAGATAAGTTTCAACTCCGTCCTGCAGATTAAATTCAACCCAGCCAATACGGTAAGACCTGTTCTTGAAGAGCTGCGTGATCTTTTTGATATCGCCACGAGCCCCTAGCATTTCTTCTTCAGCAAACAGAAGCGCAGAAACACTGGCTGGCGAGGGAATAGAATTGATAATGCGCGATGCCGCTTCGCCAGAAAGACCGGGATAATTAAAAACTCTTACCACAAGCCCAAGCCCGGCTTCGTCAGCCATCTTGAAATATTCAGACGAAAAGCCCAAGCCGACGCGTTCCCTGAACCCCTTGCTTGATTTGTTTATCAGCAGAAGATATCGGTGAATGCGGATCAGTCGGTCAGAAGGGATTTTCCATGACAGGTTCTGTTCGATACGATCCAGAAGAGCACTGTCTTCAGAGTGAACCCAGAGCGAACCAAGAGTGTTCGTACCCGCCGGAACTTCGATCTCAAGACTCTCATCAAGAGATAGCTTGCGAATATCTTTGCTGTTCAGAACTGTAATTTTGCCTTCTGATTCAAGCGATGAAAGCGTGTCTTCAGATACTGCGACAGAGCTTGCGCCATTTTTTTTCAGCGCCAGAAACAAATCTTTGAGCGACCAGCTCTCTTCGCGAGCCAGCTGCCTTATTTCTTCAAAATCAAACACCGTCTCGACATAAATGTTGCGTTGTTCAGCCAGGTTTCTGAATACACATCTCCACGCCGAAACCAGAACACCCGGAAAAACGAGAACAGCAACAATCAGCCAGAAAGCCGGAACCCGCCGGATAAAACTCATAGACATCAAGGCTGTTTATCTTCAGCAAGACACGAAGCGAGCATCAGCACCATATTACGAGCCTTAAGCAGGTATTCTCCTGAATCTGGAATAATTAGAAGGTGGTTGAGAGGAAGATCTTTTCCGCCGTCAATTTCACGGCCGGCCGTCAAATCTATGACCGACTTGCCTTTCGGCGCTTCCAGTCGCAGCTGGCCTGAACGCACCACAATCATTGCCCCTGATTCTGGCTTTATTTCGGCATTGGCTGGCAAAACAATCGAACGAAATCTCAAAAAATGATCTATATAACTTTTTGATACAAGAGGATCGCCTGCCGTACCCGGATTCTGTGCCATTACACTGGCGCCAGCCAGAAAAAGACACACAAGAGCCGACAAAACGACCAAAATGCGAGTTTGCGTGTTTGACATCCTTATTTTTCTCCATGGAAAACGATTGCCAAATCGTACCACAGCAGCAGACAAATGTAAAATCCCTCGTAAATCCGTAAAAACGTTAGATAGAAAACTCATTTCTTGCTATGCTTGCTTGCATTGCATTAAAATACACATTCACCAGGAAACCCGGAGGAAAAATATGCTTATCAATGAAATCGAGATTACCGGCTCTTCAATATCGTTGAAATGCCTGAAAATAAAAATTGAAGATGTTGTCTCTACTTTTGACACCATTATGAACAAGGCTGATATGTTCAGCATCGAAACAGAGCTGCCCGGATTTCATGATTGCGACTGCGAAAATTCAATAATAAGGGGCTTCTACTCGATAATCTTGCCCTTTGAAATAGAGCATCTAGTCGATGGGATCACCACAAAAACACTTTTCAAAAGAATCGAAAGCTGTGAATTCATAATCACCAGCACTCTGGCTGTGGCCTTTGGCAAGTCAGGCCCGATAAAGCTTCTGGGAACAGCCCTTTCTGCGGTAACTGGCGAGCACGTCGACATGCTTGAATTTGAGTTTCAGCAGCTTAACCAGTTGCAGGAACGCATGACTAATATCAAATCAATCGTAGTGACTAACCCCAAAGAAAAAGAAATACGCAGAGCCAGACTGGCAGGCCACATGGAAAACTATACCGAATACAACATCATTGATCCGAGAAATCATGGCATAGACAGTGTTGCCGGCCTCATAGATACGCCACTTGGTCCTCTTACTATAACCGTCGGCAAAAAAGGCAGTGTCAGGCTGAATGTAAAAAAGGGACTTATCATGACCGTAGAGTGCCTCGAATGGATACTTGCTCTGATCATCGAAGAGAAAGCACCCCAGCCGTTAAAAGCGCCTCAATCAATATTCTGAACCTTCAGGTCAGGCGGCCGCTTCAGGCAGAACATCACGTGATCTCGCCAGTTTAGAGTGATAAATAAAAACGCGCTCTCCGACAAGTATAGTATCGCCATCAACGAGCGTCCTGTATCTGAAGCGGGCGCGATTTACTCTCATATTGGCACTATCATCAAGCGCTTCAACAGTGTGAATACCGTCTTTTTCAGTTATAACAAACAGGTTGGCAGGACCGTCTTCAAAACTGAGGTCGCATTCATCGGCAGAGCCGGCGACAAATTCAGAACCGTCGATATAATAACGAAAAATAACCAATGAGCTTCTTTCTTCATCGAGCCAGCTTTCTTTGAGGACTTCCCAGGCAAGCGCAAAACCAAAACCGGCCATGCCCCCCAAAAAAAGAAAAGAGAGCAAAAAGTGGTTATCATGAAGAAAGAAACGATCTGAAAAAGCCCCGGCAACTATAAAGGCTGGCGTCAGCCCCATCATGGTTCGACACATAATTTTAAGGCTGCCATGTAAAATTCCGAAGCAACCAGACAGGCAAACCGAAAGAAAAAGCCACCAGAAAAACCTCAAAACACCGGCTGCAACGATAACATTCGCGGTCAGTAGATCGGCAAAAATTGCAAATACTACTCCGCCCAGCATCGTAACCGAAAGGCCGACAGAGGTTGCCGAAATCCAGTAGGCAACAAATTTTGAAGACTTGCGCTCCATTATTATTACCGGCAAAGCAGAAGCAAGCCCGGCAAAAAGGCCACAAAACACACCAGTAGTCAGTAACCCCGACTGAAAGTTTCCAATCAAATCCCACGGGTTTCCACCCGGAGACACCAGCCAGGTGCAGAAACCGGCCAGCAAACCGGAAACACAAATTTCAAAATAAAAAAGCCAGTTCAAATCAGCTGTTCTCGCATAAAAAAATAAAGCGACGGCAGAGTAAAATATAATTACCCTGTCGCCGCTATTGTATCAGTTATTCTATGGTTTCTACAAGAGTCAGCTGACTGACAAAATAAATCCCATAGGCTTCTTTGACTTCGTCTTCTGTTATGGCAAGGCTTTCGTCTTCAAGATAACGCTTTCTATCACGAATGATATTGAGAATATCTCGCGGATGAACAGCCCGCAAACCGCGTTTATCACACCTGTACATGGTTAAAACCTGGTCAACGTTCGCCTGATTGAACTTCAGAGAAAGCTTATCCGAGACTGATTTCCAGATCTCAGTGTATTCTGCCACGCTGGGGTTTCTGACGTTGATTTTATACGGAAGACGACGCAAAAACGCGTCATCGACTATTTTCATCGGATCAAGGTTGGTGCTGAAAAGAACTATTTCATCAGTCGGCACTTCCATGCGCTGACCGCCAAGAACCAGGTAATCAACCTTGTTTTCGAGCGGAATGATGAAGCGATTGAAAATCTCTTCGACCTCGCATCGCTGACGGCCAAGGTCGTCGATCAAAAGGACGCCACCGGTGGCCTTAACCTGTGGAGGTGCATCAAAACAGCCAAATTTGCTGTTATATTTTACTTCGAGGTCTTCGAGGGTCAATTCGCCGCCAGCGGTAATCAATGGCGGATGCACCGCAACCCACCTCTCATCCAGGCCTTCCATGTCGAAATTCTCAATAATCTGGTGACAACTGGGGTCAAAAATTCTTACCAGTTGATTGCTGACTTCGACGGCGTAGGGCACGATCATGGGCGGCAGCAGCTTAACTACCGAACTGCACAAAAAGGTTTTACCATTTCCAGGAAAGCCGTAAACAAAAGCCGGTTTACGCGCACAAACCGCCTGTCCAATCTGAAACAGCACGTCTTTGTAACCCAGATGATGAGAAAATTTCTCTTCCATGAGTTTGCGATTGATTGCAAAGCTCTTTTTGCCCTCATCAAGCACTTTGCGCGTGACCCTTATATATTCGTCAAAACTTACGGGAACCGACCCGAGATATTTGTCGCGATCAAGAATATTTTTGGCACGCTCAGTGCCTTTGGGGTAAAGACCATACTGATAGTCTGTGCCCATGCCTGTGCCGCCGACCATGCCGACGATTTCCTGTTTTTTAAGTTCAACAATGACCTGCTGAACTATTTCAGGGTCGATTTTAAGAATCTTTGCCAATTTGCGCGGCACTTCCTTGCCATGCACATAAAGTTCTTTAATAATGAGATTAGTAATAATTTCGGGATCAACTTTAAGATCGTAAAGCATACTAGCCTGAGCGGGAATGATAGTCCTCAAATCCAATGCCATAATATATTTTCTCCTCTTGTCTTTTCGTTCAGATATAACAGTTTTGAGAAACAGATTCAAGAACCCTGAAAATTTAAAACAACAAATTTCGAGCCTGTCTTCTGCATCAATTACAAAAGTGTTGCACAACATAGTGAGTCTTATGATAGTTTGTCAAAGATGAAAACACCAAAAACACTTACAGCTATAACCTTGCTGGCAGGCAATTCCCAAAGAATGGGCCGTCTGAAACAACACATAGAGCTGAACGGAAAAACCTTTCTTCAACATATTATTCAAAAACTTCTTCTGGCGCGACCTCGCTTTTCGAGACTCATTTTTGTCGGGCAATTGACCGATAAGACGGCTCAACAGCAGGTAAAAGATGTAGCCGGAGTATGGGTCAACAACCCCAGACCAGAAGACGGTTCGCTGAGCTCTATCAGACTGGCGTTGAAAGCAACAGACGTCGGTTCGGCAATTCTGCTCTGGCCGGCAGATCACCCGATGGTAGCGCAGAATACCCTTGAAAGCCTTATTCAGGCCTGGCTAACAGAGCCTGATAAAATAACCGTGCCATCTGACGGCGCAAAACGTGGGCACCCGACAATTTTCCCGGCGTGGTGCCGTGATGAATTTTATTCAACCGAACTGGAATCAGGCGCCAAAAAGATTTTGCAAACACACCCAGAAAAAATCAATCATGTTTTAACGAACGATATCTGGGTAACCAAAAATCTTAATACACCACAATTGCTTGCCGAAGCAGAACTGCAAATCAAAGCAGACAAGAAACAACTATAAAGATAGAGGCTCGATCAAAAGCATAGTTATGTCGTCAGGCGGCTTTATTTTACCCAGCCAGTTTTTGACATCTGCCACGACGACCTGAATAGCCCGGTCGACCGACAATTCACGCGTCTGTTTCAAAAGTTCGTAAAAACGTTCTTCTCCAAAAAACTCGCTGCGACTGCGACGCGCTTCAGTGATGCCATCTGAGTATAGAATCACCCTGTCACCGGGGGAAAGGGTTAGCGTAAATTGGTCATAGCGGCAATCTTCGGTAAGACCAATCGGCAAATTACCCTCTTCACAGATTTTAATAAAGCCATCGCTACGCTGCAACAATAGCGGCGTGTGGCCAGCCCGACAATAGCAGAGAGTTTTAGCCCGCAAATCAAGCAGACCATAAATCATGGTAAAATATTGAAAGTTGTTTCTGTGCAGCATGAATTCAGCATTCAACTCATTGGCCACCTCCGCCGGAGCGCGGGGTGAACCGTCGGGCATTCGCAGAATGCTGTTTTCGCCTTCCCAGGCCGAGAGCATACGATGAACCGTTACGGCCAGCATTGCAGACTGAATACCGTGGCCTGAAACATCAAGAATAAACATGGCAACTTTTCCATCGCCAAGCGGCATAAAATTAAGAATATCACCGCCAATATTTTCGCAGGGCTCGTAATACCATGAAAAATCAACCCCGGGAACGCTGATTCTCTTGTCGGGCAGAAGGCTTCGCTGCATGTGGCCTGCCGCTTCGAGGTCTTCACGTAATTCTTCAAGAATAGCACTGAGTTTCTGATTTTTTTCCTCAAGCTGCTTCGCCAGCAATTCAAGTTCGCCCTCATGCAGTTTTCGGTGTTCTGTTTCAGATTTCAACCTGAGCATGGAACGAATTCTAGCCATCAATTCCAGCTCGTTTATCGGCTTGGTGACATAATCAACGGCTCCCGCTTCGAAAGCCTCTACCAGATCGTGTGTTTCAGATCTGGCGCTAACGACAACAATGGGTATATCCTGATATTCCGGGCGCTTTCTGATCACTCGAATCGCCTCAATGCCGTTTGTTTCGGGCATCATGATATCCATAAGAATCAGATCGACTTCTGAATTCTTTTCGGACTCGACGATTCCTATGTATTCAAAAGCTTCAAAAGCAGATGACGCCAGAAAAATCTTGCCACCGCCTTCGCCTTCAAGAATTGTTTCGAGCAGCATCAGATTTTCTGAGGCGTCATCGACAATTAAAATATTCATACCACGTTCAACGTGACTGCTCATTGCACCAGCCCTCTCAATTTGAGAAAATACCGCAAACACGGCACACAAACAGATTCTCTTGCCTAAGTTCTATCATCAGCGCTCCATGAATACCAGGTCGGCAGCTCTGATTATTTCTTTGTTTTTTAACAGAGACCCCACGCCTGGCGAATGAGGAGGTTACCAGAATACTATACCACAACAAATCATTGTGTTATTATAACCTACATACTTTTGCGAATCGACCAAATTCATAACATGGAGAAACTTTAAAATGACATTGCTAACACCAGCACAGCCTCAGGCGGGCGCCCAGGGAAACAGACAGGAAGTTACTCCACCCAAGTGTTTTGGTACTGACTATTTCGGAAAATGGAACATGACCGGTATGACATTTGAAGCAATGAAAATAGACAGACCGGATTATCAGGTAAAATGCGCAAACTGCAGTTTTTATGAGCGTTGCTATCTGGCCAATCATATCAGACTGTTGCGTATCAAAAAATAACTCGAAAGCTATAATCAAGGAAGGAAAGAAAGAATGAGAGCCTACGATATCATCAAAAAGAAGCGCGACGGGCAAAAGCTCAACCAGGCAGAAATCATTTCAATGATCAAAGGCTTTGTCGATAATACTATCCCTGACTACCAGATGGCAGCCTTTTTAATGGCAGTTTATTTTAAAGGCATGGACGAAGAAGAAACCTACTGGCTGACTGACTGCATGCGCACCAGCGGTGATGTGATCGATCTTGAAGGAATAGAAGGGTTTACCGTAGACAAGCATTCTACGGGTGGCGTAGGTGATAAAACCAGCCTTGTTCTTGGCCCGGTTCTGGCGGCTCTTGGGCTTAAGGTCGCAAAGATGTCAGGGCGTGGCCTTGGGCACACAGGTGGAACCATAGACAAACTTGAAGCGATAAAAGGCTTCTCGTGCGAACTTTCAACTGCTGATTTTATTAAAGCCGTCAACAGCATAGGCGTTGTCATAGTAGGGCAGACAGGCAATCTCGTGCCTGCTGACAAAAAGATATATGCTCTGCGCGATGTAACGGCAACCGTTGATTCAATACCTCTTATCGCTGCATCTATCATGTCTAAGAAGTTGGCCGTAGCCAACAAGGGCCTGGTTCTTGACGTAAAAGTCGGCAGCGGTGCCTTCATGAAAAACATTGATGACGCCCGTGAACTTGCACGATTAATGGTTAAGATCGGCAAACAGGCAGGGCGCAAGGTGACAGCGGTGCTTTCAAACATGGATGAGCCGCTCGGAGAAATGATCGGCAATTCAGTTGAAGTTATCGAAGCCATTGATACATTGCGCAATAAGGGTCCTCAATCGTTTACAAGTCTTATCAAAGCCCTGGCCGCTCAGGCTCTGACATTATCTTTTGGCTTAAATCATTCTGATGCAGAGCTCAAAGTTGCCGAAGTACTCGAAAATGGCAAAGCATACGCTAAATTTCTAGAAATGGTTAAGATTCAGGGCGGCGATGTTTCGATGATTGAAGATTATCGAAAATTACCTGCGGCAAAACAGACTCTACCGCTGAAATCTGACAAAAATGGCTACATCAGCCAGATTCAGTGTGAAGAAATCGGCCTGGCCGCAATGATGCTCGGCGCCGGCCGCGAGACCAAAGATTCAGTCATAGACATGGGAGTCGGCCTCAAGCTGGTCAAACATGTTGGTGACAAAGTAAACATCGGGGATGTAATTGCCGAACTATACGTTAATCCTGCCCGGGACAACAACAAAGCAGTTGACCGGTTGAAAGCAGCGATACAGATCAGCCCAGACAAGGTAATACCACAGCCTCTGATTCTTGACATTATTTCGTGAGAAAAAAACATGCAAGGTTGCACCAGTAACGCATCTCTGCGCCTGGCGTTTGAACGTAGCGAAGCCGAGACCCTCTCTAAGCATGCCTGTCTGGCCAGCAAAAGTCTGGGTCGCGCGCTTCCCGAAAACGACTGCTTCATTCGCACGTGCTTTCAGCGCGACATAGATAGAATCATTCACAGTGAATCTTTCAGAAGACTGAAGCACAAAACGCAGGTATTTCTGTCGCCGACCAACGATCACTTCAGAACCCGTCTTACCCACACACTCGAAGTGGTATGCACTGCGAGGTGCATTTCTCGCTGCCTGGGCCTTAACGAGGATCTCACCGAGGCGATTGCCCTTGGGCATGATCTGGGCCATACTCCTTTTGGCCATAGCGGCGAAGAAGTGCTCAATGAAATAAGCGAAACCGGATTTCACCATTCTACCCACAGTGTAAGAGTAGTCACCTGCCTCGAAAAAAATGGCGAAGGTTTAAATCTTACCCGGGAAGTCATCGACGGAATCTTAAAACACAGCAAGGGCAAGCACGGCTCTGCGACAGTATCAGACCAATCGGGCAGACCTTTGACAGTTGAAGCCCAGGTGGTCAGAATTGCCGACCTGGTGGCCTATATCAACCACGACATCGACGATGCAGTCAGAGCCGGCATCATAGGCACCAATGACCTGCCCGGACAGGCCCACAAACTGCTCGGTGACAGGCATTCTGTCAGAATACACACCATGGTCAGAGACATCATCGACAACAGTATGGGAAGCGATATTATTCAGATGAGTGAGCCGATAAAAGAGGCTACAGCATCCATGAAAAGCTTCCTCTACAACGATGTCTACACCAGACCCGAAATAGACGTTGCCGTTCAAAAGTCTAAGAATCTTCTCAGGCAAATGGCAGAATGGTTTATGCGCAATCCTGACGAGCTTATGGCACACGTTAAGCACAGGATTCCTGAAAACCAGACAGTCAATAGAACTCTGATCGATTATCTGGCAAGCATGACAGATGATTTTGCCCTGAGAAAATTTCAGGAAATTTTTGTACCGCACTATTATGCTTTTCCAGACTATAAGACACGCCGGCCGGAGAAAAACCCGTGAAAATGCTTTCTATCAGCAAGAAGATTTTCTCCGGATTTGCCTTCATAATGATTATCAGCATCGGAGTTTCGTCGCTGGCAGCTATCAATATGCTAAAACTGCGCGACATCATCGAATACCTGAAAGGTAATCACACAGCGGCAATGCTTAATGCGCAGGAATTGATGGCGAATGTTCACCTTGCTGCCACCTCGCTCAGCGAGCTGATCAGATCTCAGCGCAATCGCGACGAACAGCTGGCCTTTTACAATTCCGCCAAAGAAAGTGCTTTTACAAGGCTCGATAACATCGATACCAATTTAAAAGACCCTTTTCTTGAAAACTCGCCAAATGTTAAGGCCTTCAAGCAAACTACCGCCAGTACACTTTTCGACCTGTTCGACCTTGGCGACACATATCTGAAAAACGCCACAGAGAATCAGTTTCAGACCGCAAGCAATTCAGCACTTCTGGCTGCAATCAGAGACAAAGAAATAGAGCTGACATCAAAATGCAGAAGTCTTTGCGAAGCTTTGACGAGCTACTCACGGCTAATAACCCAACGCAGCATAGATTCAATGTTTTCAATAATGGAATATTTTGCAAAACTTCTGCCACTCGTATTACTCATTTTTGGAATTGGTTTTACCATGTTCATTTCCAATGGCATATCAAGACCTCTTGAAAAAATGATAAGCTCGATGTCTGAAGCCGAAAAAGGTCATCTCAACACCAGGCTCAGCTTCGACAGCCATGATGAATTTCAAAGGCTTGCGCAGAGCTTTAACCGAATGCTTGAAGGCATATGCCAGATGATTTCCAAGGTTCTTGAAACAAGCGATGATCTTGCGACCAATTCACAGCATCTCAGCTCTGCATCGGTCGAATCGGCAGCGACACTGCTCGACATTTCCAAAAACGTCAACAGTATCAATCATTCTTCACTCGAAGTTGCCAACAACCTCGAAAAAACAGCAGATTCGGTAGAAAGTTTTTCGGAGTCGGCTCAAAAAGTAGCTCAACTTGCAGAAACCGCCGTTACTGCCGCAAGCATAACGGCGCAAGCCGCAGATAAAGGCGGAAAAACCGTAAAAAAATCTGTCGAAATGATAGGAAGAATTAAAGAATCAGTCGATGTAGCCACCCAGGTAATTATCGACCTGAACTCCGCTTCATTGCAAATCAGCGAAATAGTCAACACCATCACGGCAATAGCCAGCCAGACAAACCTTCTGGCATTGAATGCCGCCATAGAAGCGGCAAGAGCCGGAGAACAAGGCAAGGGCTTCACAGTCGTTGCCGGAGAAGTAAGAAAACTGGCCGAAGAATCGGCTGAAGCGGCTGAAGCTATCGGAATGCGCATAGAAAATATTCTTACCAAAACCCAAAACGCGGTAGATTCAATGACTCTTGGTCGCGGTCGGGTTGACGATGGCATCAAAATCATTAGAGAAGTCAGCACCAGCCTCGATGAAATCATTGACAACGTCAATGACGTTAACAAAAAAATCACCGAAATAAGTTCGATCTCGAGCGAACAGTCAGAGAACTCGCTGACCATGACCAGAACGATTGAAGACATTACAAGCCTTACCAAGACGACATCAGAGCGCCTTGGCATCGTTGCTACATCTGTAGAGCAGCAGACTACGACAGTCTCTCAGGTTTCCAGCTCGACAGAAGATCTGGCAACTCTTGCCGATGAGCTGCATCTGCTGGTTTCAAGGTTCACGATTAAACAACCCTGATTATTGCAGGCCTGCCAGCCTCATTACCAGCGGCAAAAAAACAGCCCACACAAGCAACGCCGAGACCGAAAAAAGCAGTCGGCCGTTCAAACTGGCTATACGAGCTCGTTCCATCGCAAAAAAATAAACAAGCAGAGCCAATGTCAGACTAAAAACAAGCGCTGCGGCATCCCAGGCGAAGCCGTAAGACAACCATCTAAAAAGACAGTTTAAGCTTGAAGCAAAAAGAAAAACATTGCCGAGCAGGATAACCCAGCCGGCCAGCCATTGCGAGCCGTATTTATGCGCAGACAATACAGACACGGCAGTAGTCGATTCGAGCGGGTCAGTCATTTTTTTATTCATGGTCACAGATTATAGCTCGTGACCCTCTACAGTTCAACCCTGTTTTTTCTGGCGACAGAATTTGAAAAGTCTCTGCTTCTGAGCTATAATGTGCAGATACTATTAAAAAGACTCTCCAAATGGCTAATATAAACAACACCTACGCCCAGCGACATTATGAATCTGCCCTTGATTTTTTCGATCAGGGGCAGTATGACAAAGCGATGCAACAAATACAGAAGGCAATTGAAAAATCGCCTGAAAACCCTGATCTTTACTCGACCAAAGGCATGTTTCTTCATCGCATGAATGATCTCGTGCATGCGATTGAGGCTTATCGTGCCGCTCTAAGAGTAGACCCGGAGCACATCTTCTCTCACTACAATCTTGGGCTTATTTACATGCGCCAGAATAAGGTTCTTCAAGCAATCCAGGAATGGGAAGCAGTTATCAGGATCAAACCCAGAGATACAGAAGCCATCTTCAACATTGCCGTAGCCCTTTCGCATCTTGGCAAAAGCAAGCAGGCAATTCCATTCTACAAAAAAGTTCTCGAAATAAACCCCGACCATGTTGAGACTCACCAGAATCTTGGCGTCATTTACCGCGATGAAGGGCTCTTTACACTGGCCAAACATCATTTAAAAAGACTCCGGGAGCTCGACAGTACTTACGCTGAGGTTGTTGCCGCCGAAATTATCAAATGTGAAGAACGAGAATTTCTTAATCAACTCGAAAACCAGAACCAGGATCTCTCAGATTCTATGGGTGAGCAGAACGATCTTCAAACAACCGGCCTGATGGCTATCATCGAAGAAAATTTTGACCTGGCTCTTGACTGCGCCCTTAAATGCTTGAGTAAAGACCCCGATGATGTGCAGGCACTATTGATTCAAGGGCAGGCACTGAGCGGGTTATCAAAGAGTTCAGATGCAATTGCTGTTTTTATGCGCATTCTTTCAGATAACCCCGAAATGGTTGATGCTCTTTTTCACCTTGGCAATATTTTTCTCGGAATAGGAGAATACGAAAAGGCACTCAGTTATTTTGAAAAAGTAAAAGCAATAGATGCCACCTACTCTTTGATCGACGAAAATATCGCAAGCATCAAAGCCAAACTTTCACCCGATTCATCCAGCAATGATTAACAGACTTATAAAAGTTGGCATTAAAGCAAGGCTCACGATAGCAATTCTGGCCATTTCTCTGCTGCCGCTAACTTTTCTGGGGTATCAGGCTTACGATTACCAGAAGCGCACATTAACAGAAGAAGTCACCGCCAGCCACCTTGAGCTTTCTAATACTCTGGCCAACGGCATCTATGAAAATCTCGAATTCACCAGAAAACTCCTGAATGCTGTCGGATCGCTAAAAATAATCAAAGCTCTTGACCCTGTGATTTCTGAAGATTTTTTTAACGCCCTGATGAACCACTTCTCTTTTTTCAAGCTGATGTATCTGATTGACAGCCGAAGACAGATTGTGGCATCTACTGACCCGGCAATTAAACTGCCGGCAGACTGGCTTTATTCAAAAGCGATCAGCAGAAGCTACCAGGGCTCTCTTTCAGAAGTATTTACTTCTGCCGACGGAACACCTCTCATGACACTCGAAGCCGTCATCAAATCGGTTGAGCAGCGAGAAATAGCCGGCGTTCTGATTTCTGAGGTTAATCTATCAAGCATAAGCGATCTGTTGCGAACGGCACTTAAAAATTCGAGATCTCAAGGGCTTGTGCTAGACGAAGCAGGAACAGTTATCGCCCGCTCATCGCCCGACACCAGAACTATGACTATTCCAGTGTCTGAGGCAATAGACACAGACCTGACACGCCTCAAAAGCATAGAAGGCGAACCATACCTGATAACGGCCGTTTCATTGAAAAAATTTGATTTTTATCAGGCACCCAACTGGACAATTGTGCTGCAGATACCCGAAAGAGT
>SABV01000735.1 GCA_009928855.1 Erysipelotrichia bacterium
TTCCCAGAAGCAATAAGGACGTTGTTGCTGACCCTGCAGGCAATCTCAGGGTTGCAGACGAAACGCCATTGATAAATCTTCTGCCGTCTTTAACCGGAAACGCTGACGCCGAGCTTGCTTCATTTGCGAGCTTTTTGCAGGCAAATAATGGCATCGCGCCGGTTTTTATTGTGGGCCTGAACCCGGACCCGCAAAAATGCGGGTTGTTTATAGATGAAGAAAATGGTTTGTCTCCTGCACTTGATAAGGGTTACCGGCAGGAGTTTTCCGAAATCTGTCAGCTTCTTAACGGGCAATCAGATAGTCGCAAAAAGATGCCTGTGGTGCTTCGCAGCTTCGAAAAATTCTCTCTTTTCTCAAAATTTCTCGGAATTTTCGATCACTTCACTACCGATTTCTGGACTCTGCAAAGCTCATTTTCTGGTCGATACCGCGAACGGCTCTATATTGTCAGCATGCGTTCGCCTGTTTCCGTGACCACGGGTAGCAATTTTATTCTCGGCATTTTAATAAGTCGTCAGTCACCGCAAAGGATCCTGAAAAAAGTCTGTGCAGAAATGTCGGCCAGCGATATCAGTTTTTCATCAGGCAAAACTTCTTCTGCAAATTTGCCGGTTTTTATTGAAGAAGCGGGAAATGTGACTATGATTGCCAAGCTCCCTGAATTGTTTCGTGCCATTTTCAGAAGACCCGGAGAACCTGATCGGGTAGGGGATACGGTGCTCAGGCTTTCTATTTCGACTGCTGCCGGGGGACGCAATTTGAGGCTGCATACCAGTCAGGTGAACCTGGCAATTATGGCTTTTCTTTGTGTGACCCTGCTTTTAGCCGCTGGAACCAGTTTTGGGCAGGTAAGAATTCGCACCAGTCTTGTCAGACTGATTACCTGGGCATTTTTTGTCAGTATGCTGTTCCCGCTTTCCGGGCTGGCCTGGCTCGGCGCTGCCAGTGCCAGAAATAACCGTGAAGATGAATCGCAACAGATTATTCAGCTGGTCAGGCAGAATTTGCGTCAGACCGAGACGGCTTTTATGCTGCAGCGTTTCAGAC
>SABV01000736.1 GCA_009928855.1 Erysipelotrichia bacterium
AAACGGCTCAAAACGCAGAGAAAGCGGCACTGAAAAAAGCAAGAGACGAACTAGCGCACGAAACAGCACAAGCACAGTATCAGCGTGACGAAGCCGAGAAAGAGCGCAGAGCTGCAATACAAGCACAACAAGCGGCTGAAATGGCTATCAAAAAATCTCAGATCGATATTAATGAAGCTTTTGCCATCGCTGAAGATGCAACTAGAAAGAAAAACGCAGCTTACGCAGCATCAGAAAGATTCAAAAGAAAGCTAGAGAAATTACAAAACTCGAACAAGACATAATTGTTAAAATAGTGGTCTGGTTTCAAACTAACTACTCATCATAAGTGACCCACAAAATGACTCTATCCATTCGCGACATGCGCAATCGCGCCCATAAATTCGTTCAAAACTACACCGAAGCGCATAAAGAAAACGCAGAATCGCAAAGCTTCCTCAATGACTTTTTTGAAATTTTCGACATTCCCCGTCGTCGGGTTGCCAGCTTTGAACGTCCTGTTAAAGTAGATGACCAAGGTACTAAGCGCATCGACTTATTCTGGCCTGGAGTACTGCTGGTCGAAATGAAGTCACAAGGGCAAAACCTAGATAACGCTTACCAACAAGGCATAGGCTATTTCAAAGGGCTTAAAAACGAAGAATTACCCCGCTTTGTGATGGTGTGCGACCTCAACACCTTCCGTCTTTTTGATCTAGACCTCAAACTCGACTACACCTTTCAGCTTGCCGACTTACCAGACAACTTAGACTTGTTCAGCTTCATGCTGGGTAAGGAAATGCAAGACATTACCGAGTACGAGCTGAACGAACGCGCAGCATTATTACTTGGTGAACTGCACGACGCACTACAACAAAGCGGTTTTGACGGACACCCATTGCAAGTATTTATGGTACGCGTACTGTTTTGTATGTTTGCCGAAGATACAGGCGTATTTAATCCACGCCAATTCATACGCTACCTACTCAAATTCACCGCACAAACGGGTGCAGATACCGAAATGCACCTGCAAAAAATTTTCCAAATCCTCGATACACCTTACGACAAACG
>SABV01000737.1 GCA_009928855.1 Erysipelotrichia bacterium
GTTTCGCATTGCTCTCGAGAAAGGTTGCAGCGATTCTGCTGCAATAAAGCATCTTCTTCTCAACGAAAATACACCTGCGCCCGAAGCCCTGCCTCTCAATAAGCTCGGCAATTTGAAGCAGTATGAGATGTCACAGCCTGATGTTGGTGGATATGACCTGCTGATGGAGGGCATCCACTGATGAAAACAACAACAGAAATTGAAACAGCTATGGTAACAGCCTATTGCAAAACGCTCAGACTGCAGGCCGTTGCTCGTAATTTCGATGAACTGGCTCAACAGGCTGTGCGTGAGAAAAAGACCTATGCCCAATATCTGGAAGCATTGCTACAGCTCGAAATAGAAGAGCAGGAAAGCAATGCCATTCGTCGCCGAATGATCGAGGCCAAGTTCCCAAGGATAAAGACGCTGGATGAATTCGATTTCAGCAAAAATCCCCAGATCAACCCCGCTGAAATAAGACAGCTTGAAGAAGGAGACTATATCAAGCGTTCACAGCCAGTAATATTTATTGGCGACTGCGGAACCGGAAAAACCCACCTGCTTACAGCATTGGCAGTTGCCGCCTGTAAACAGAAGCGCCGGGTTCGATTTACGACAGCAGCCAATCTGATAAATGAGCTGATAGAAGCCCAGAGAGAAGGAACATTACGTCGGACTCTGGCAAGATGGGGCCGATACGAGGTTCTGGCTATTGATGAGGTTGGCTATGTGCCTTTTGTTGAAACCGGTGCTGAATTACTATTTCAAGTAATAGACGAAAGAGCTGAGAAAGCTGCAATATTACTGACCACCAATCTGCCATTCTCTGAATGGACAAAGGTTTTTCCCAATCAAAGATTATGCAAAGCTCTGCTGGATAGAGTTACAGACCGAGCACATATCATAGAAACAGGCACTGATTCATACCGATTCAGAAGAACCATGGAAATGAAAAAAATGAAAAAGAGCAGAAAGGAGTAAATTCTATCGTAAACGCCCTCTAACTCAACACCTGGGTGGGGCCAAAAGAAAATATCAAAAGGGGCCAAATTTCATTGACGAAACCA
>SABV01000246.1 GCA_009928855.1 Erysipelotrichia bacterium
GTCTTGAACGATCTCCTTCCATCTTTTCAGGCAATCGATGACGTAGAGGGCAACCGGCTGGCTGCGATTCCATACCAGGCTTACGCAAAGGGGTTGAAGACATGGGAATCTCTGAGCGGGCAAATTCTTGCCTGGGCCGATCGGGCGGGAATTTCATATGAGTGGCTTCTGCAAGATGGGTTGGTTCTGCCTATCTCTTTTCGCCAGCGGGATTTCGCCAGAAATAAGGTTCTTGAGGTTTATCGTCTGCGGCGGGCCTTGGGCTGCGCCGCAATTACGACCATTGCGTCCTTCTTAGCCCGGGAAAAAGAGCGAGTAACCGGCAGAAACCCTTTTCAGGAAAAATTCTTCATTCGAGAGGAACAATTAATGGAAAACTCTGACAAACTGCGAACAACTTTTCCCAATTTGAATTCAATCGCAACCACTATCAAGAATCGGATTGAGCCATTGGCAAATTCCGTTCCTGAACTTCTCCAAAAACACCCTCAGGCGGGAAACCACCAATGATGCAACTTCGATTTCTGTCCAAGACTTTTAAGGCATCTGGCTTCATCTTTCCTCTCGTTGTTCTGGGAATCCTGGCGGTGGCAATGTTCGTCGTATTTGTCCATTCGATGGGCTCCGCATATTCTGACCAGGTAGCTCACGTAGATGAGTTCTCCCGATGCCTGGCCATCGCAGAATCAGGCTATAATAGAGTCCTGGCAATGATCCGAAATAAGCCGTATCGGTCGCGTTTTTTTGCCAAAGCCCCCTATCGCGAATTGAATGTGCCTCTTTTTGGAGGCTCATACAACCTGTATGTAGTTGATGCTCCCGGTCACCCCTGGGAGGCTGACATCTATATCGAAGGAATCTTTCAGAGATGTCACCGATTGTTCTTTTGGCGAGTGAAGTTTGAGAACTCTCTGCTTGATGCGGTCGGACGGATTTACCCGCTACTGTTCACCCCCCGCGATGCTGGGGAGTTTCCAAACACAAACGATGGTTCCCCACTGGCTTCAGTGGTAGATGACCTGATTGCCACCCGTAAGAACAATTCAGCAGCAGTTGCAGCCAAGGCAGCCCTGATCCAACCCCTTACCGACACTCGTGATATAATCAAGATTCTCGATGGCCCCACGCAAATTGTAGTGGCGCCCGATCTGGCCCACGGTTCACCAGTTATCCCGTCCGCTTCCCCACTTACCCCACCACCGGTAGCTGCTCCCACCGTCATCCTTCGCGAAACTTTCGATAACATCCCAGAATACAGCAGTAACCCCATCCCCGGGTTCACCTTCATCAGAAAGGGTGCCCGATATCTGGGTGCTCATACCGAGCATGACCCTCCTTCCCCGCCCAAATGCTACATATTGGGAAGCGAAAAAGAAGCCACTATCATGATTATGCCACTAACGGTCGAAAACCGCCTGATTTTCGAATTTGACTACATGATTGAGGTCGCACCTTCGGAGGTGACATCTTCCCCTGAAGGTATTGTGGGGTTCTGTGATGCTACCGGAAACTTCTCAGATGCACGAAATTCGGTTGTTTTCAGAACAAACGGTAGTATTCAATTCAATGGGATTTCTCCCAGAGTAATCGGAACCTGGGAAGATGAAAAGTGGGTGTCGGTAAAGGTAGACCTGAAGCTCGACGACCAAACAGCCGATGTATTTGTCAACGGCTCAACTATCTTAAACAAGACCCCTATTCACTCCCTGGCCAACGTAACTCATTTTGGAATCCGATCTCCCGCCAACCCAACCAAGGATCTATACTCCAATATAGACACTTTGGTTCTCTCGCAGTAACTTTCATAAATTTGGCTTTTCGGAAGCATAAAAACACTCTTACTTCTGTTCATTTTTTATGAACACTGCAATTTTTTGAACAAAATCAAGCTTTGCTACGTCAAGCCTGCTTGCACACATCATCGGCAGCAAATCCACAGACGCTCAGCTATTCTACAGACTGAGCAATATTTTCGCCCGCAATGGCATAGAATTGAAACGCGGCACGATTTGCAGTTAAATGTTTATCCACTTATTAAATCATGACAACCGACTAGTTGGCGGCAAATTCTTCTGATTCTTTCTGTCGAAGGTCTGAAAACTTCAGACCTTCGATTGCCAGGACAATAAATCCAGCTCCAAGAACATACAGATAACCTACAGAATGAGATATAAGGCCAAAAGTCGCGGCCAGCTCAGGGCTGAGGTTTAACATGCCATTGATTACCAATACACAGCAGAACTCGTAGACCCCTATCATTCCTGGGCTGGAAGGAATCATCGAGCCGATAGAAAGAACAGAGATAAGTAAAATAGCCTCTGCCACGCCCATATTGAACGAAAACATCTGCAGGCAAAGCCAGACAGTCAGTATCGAAAAGGCCCAGGCCACAAAAGAGACTACTATCGCCTGAACAAGTATGAATGGCTGCCCAATAAGCCCCAAACCGTCGATAAAAGACTTGCGGATACTGTTAAAGAAGGTGCTCAAGCGTACAGGAAAAATCGAAAATATTTTATCTGTTATTTTTTCAAACAGGCTTCTTCTGAATTGCAAAATCAGTATCGCAAGAAGAACCAGACAGTAAAAAACAAGCGCTGTAAAGCTTGCCTTGCGTATCATAGGGGTAACAGTAAAATTATGCAAAAGAAAAACAATGAGAGCGACAATGACAATACCGTCAAGAAATCTCTCAAATACTACAGATCCAAATGCTTCACCGGCCGGCGCGATTTTCTTTTTTTTAAGGTAAAAAGCTCGCAAAAATTCACCGGCTCTAGCCGGAAAAAGATTATTGAAAAGATAACCAAGGACAATACCAAAATATGCATGCTTAAAGCTCATCGCACGCCCCGAAAGAATCAGTTGCCAGCGCACTCCTCTGATAAGATGTTCAAAAGTATAGCTGATGCACATCAAAAAAAAATATTGATATTTCAGACCGGCAAGAATCTCTGGAATCTTCTCTAATTCTACTTTCTGAAGCGCCAACAGCAAAAAAAGAAAACTTGCCGCGATTCCCCAGAATTTCTTGGATTTTAACATAACGGGCATGGTACCATGTCGCAAAATCATTCACAAGATTGTTTCTTGAGCAACTTATTGTTAAGATGATCAATACAAAGTTTTTTGTTTTCTGAGGTAACGCGCAAATGTGGACAGCTTTGCAGATTGGTGTGTGTGTTGTTTTTCTGCTGCTGACAACTTTTTTTGTCGGCAAAAAGCTAGGGCAGCGGGGTTTTATAAAGATCCGTGACGAAATGAAAGCACTGGAACTCTCATTTAAACACCTGGCGGACGACATCAACATGGTGTCGGATTACAATCTTAAAGCACTTGAATCTCAAAGCTCTGAGTTAAAAGAGCTTCTGACAGTTACCGACAAAAAATGTCTCTATGCCGGGGATCTTCTTAAAGAAATAGATCACGGCGTTGAGTCATTGCGCAAACGTAATTTAAACCCGGCAAATGCTCTCAACACGATAGATCAGGGTCTTGACAAAAGGTTTCGCAAAGAAGTTCAGGATTCACTCGAAGAAATAAACGGCAAGCTCAACGATCTCACAGCCAGAATTAAAGAGCTTGAAGCCGACAAGCTCATTACAGAACCTGACGAGATACGCAACATGATCAATCGTGAAGTGGCGCGGCAACTGAAAAACATCAACACACATACGCAAACACAAGAAAACCTTGCCCGACAAACAGAAAATCCAATCGAGCGACTCGGCATATTCAAGCCAGCGATGCGCGATAATTTCGCACCGGCGGCAGCAGTTTCCGCAGCGCCCCCTGTATCTAAACAGACAAACACAAACATAAAAGAACTAAAAACAACATCAATAGACGACCTTGTGCGTCTGCCGATTACGCCTGCCATAAAGAAGACGGATCTCGATCTGACCAAGGTGCCGCACCTGCCTCCGGCAGGGTTTCCGGTGCGAGAAGTATTAAAAATGTTCGAAGAAGGCGTTACTTTGCCACAAATCGCCAGAGCGCTCAACATGAGCAAAGGCGAGATAGAACTAATACTCAAAATATATGGCGAAGGCGTAAATATGAGGAACGTAATCTGATATGTCATCGATAAAAGCTCTTCCACCCTCGATAAAAAATGCCCTTATACTTACCGGCTTCGTTCTGGCCGCAGTATTAACTTATTATCTTTCGAGCGTCATAGCACCATTTCTGATATCGCTTGTCGTGGCGTATATATTAAACCCTATGGTCAGATCTCTGGTTGCCCGCAAGTTTCCGCGACCATGGGCCGTTTTGACCGTCTTTATCATATTTTTTGCCATTTTTATTATCTTCATTGTGCCTTTTTCAATCACCATGGTTACAGAAGCCAGTGAACTGGTAATCAAACTTGGCAATCTCGATGTAAAAAGCCTGGCAGAAAATTATAAAATACTCGGCAAAGATTTTTATGAGAAGTTTTCGAGTTATCCTTATGTCAAAACCTGGATAGACGAGTTCATTCAGAGCGACAAAATCAGAGAACTGGCTTCACAAGGCGTAATTATCGTCAAAAATGGAGCCGTCAACACTTTCAGCAAGCTTCTCACGCTCATGGGCAATGCTTTTTCCGGCATGGTAAACATGTTTTTGCTGCCGATTCTGGTATTTTACATTCTGCTGGACATGGATGAAATCTTTGGCAGCTTCACGATGCTGATTCCCCCTGATTATCGCAAAAGAGCCCTGGAGATTATCGGCAAACTCGACCACCAGCTCAGCTCATTGTTGCGCGGTCAGGTTCTGGCAAACTCAATCTTCGCTTTTTTGATGACCATTGGCATATGGATTTCCGGGTTGAATTTCTTTTTGTTTCTCGGGCTTTTTTCTGGCATCGCCAATTTTATTCCCTATCTGGGCGGGCTTTTTACAGTGATTTTTGCAGTTCTGGTTGCAATGGCCCAGTTCGGTTTTTCGGGGGCGATGGTTGCAGCAATGATAAAGGTGTCGATCGTAATCATTATCATTCAAAGTATTGACGGCTGGTATCTTCAGCCCAACGTCGTCGGGGAAAACGCCGGCCTTCATCCTCTGGTGGTCATGCTTGCGCTTGCGATCGCGGCCAGTCTGGCAGGCATTCCCGGCATGTTACTGGCGGTGCCGACAGCGGTTATTCTAAAAGTCCTTGGGCGTGAGTTATACCATGAACTCTATGATCAGGCATAATTTATGAGCAATCTGACTTCAGCGATAACCGTCAGCGACCTGCGCAAAAGCTTTGGACGCAAGCAGGTGCTCAAGGGCATAAATTTTTCAGTTCCGATGAACTCTATAGTTGGCTTTCTTGGCCCGAATGGCGCAGGAAAAACAACGACGCTGCGCATTCTACTGGGGCTGATTCCGCAAATCGACGGTAAAATCGAACTTTTAGGGCATAAAATGCCAGAGAATCGAGTTAAAGCACTTGAAGAAATTGGAGCCGTAGTCGAAAACCCCGCATTTATCGAGACAATGACGGCATACGAAAACCTATACTGGTTTGGTTCTCTCTACAAACCCCTCGACAGCATGCGCATTCTTGAAGTAATTGAGATGGTAGGCCTTAAAGAGGC
>SABV01000738.1 GCA_009928855.1 Erysipelotrichia bacterium
CTGGCCCATTTTCCGATTGTGCTTTTAATTATTGTCTCTAAGAGATCGTTGAGCGGAGACATTAGGCAAAACTGATTGATTCTGCCTGCTTTATAGCTGCCTGAATCAATGCTTCCCGCCCTTCTTCTGTGTTGGCATCCATTGGTTGGGCACTGATAAATTGTGGTTCAAGACCAGCCCAGCCGAGAACGGTTTTCAGGTATGGGGTAATCTGGTCGAAAGGCTCAGCCGGGGTTTTGGCCGAGTAATCGCCGCCGCGTGTAGAGACGACGAAGACTTTGCGCCCGGCAGCGAGGCCCACGGGGCCGGTTTCTGTGTATTTAAACATAAAACCCGGTTGCCAGACAACGTCGATGTAATGTTTGAGCTTGTATGGAATGCCGAAGTTCCACATTGGAGTGCTGATGACAATTATGTCTGCAGCAAGAAAACGGTTGATGTGGTTTTTGATTTCTTCCCAGGCTGCGATTGCGTCGCCGCTGAGTTCCTGGCCGCTCATCAGCATGTATTTGCCTTTAACTCTGGTAATATTCATTTCTGGCAGCTTCTCGTTGAAAACATCGAGAATATCTATCTCTGCGCCGGGCAAATCTTTTTGAATTTTTTTGATAAGAGCGTCGGCAATGCGCAATGTGCGAGAATTCACGCCTCGGGGACTGGCTATAATGTGCAATACTTTTTTCATATTAGCTCCTCTTGTTGTTTTTTGCTCTAAACCTGCTCGTTTTTACCGAGCTTGCGGCAGAGTGATGCAAGCAATGCCTGCTCATTTGTAGACAAAACAGAAAGTCTCTCAGTTATTATTTTAACATGGTTCGGAAAAAGTTTTTTGACGAGATTGTCGCCATTAGTTGTCAGACTTATCCAGAAGCAGCGTTGGTCATCTTTGTGCTTTTCTTTTTTCACCAGACCCAGTTTCAGGAGGTTCTCGATTACAAGGGTAATATTACCGCCGCTTTTGAGAATTTTTTCAGCCAGTTGTTTTTGTGTGAGAGGCCCGAGATGCAGCAAAGCTTCGAGTATTCCGAACTGACTTTCGGTAAGCTTG
>SABV01000247.1 GCA_009928855.1 Erysipelotrichia bacterium
CTGTCGTGGCGAAGCATCATTGCCAGTCTGTTTTGAATCGCCCAGTTAAAAGGTTGTCTGATGGCTGCGTCAGAAATCAACGCAATATTTGTGGCAAAGTCTTTTCTGCTTTTTTTTAATGTTTCGATTTGCATATTAAGCTGTTTCAGGCGGCTGTTGTGCATAAACTGGGAGGTAAAGGGGGGCTCCTGGATGCTGCTGATAATATGCGTCAGGTTGTCTATCTCGTCCTGATCTGTGAAACCGGTATATTTTTTTATTTCTTCAAGATCGGGGAACTTATCAGGCATGGACTGCATTAGTGCAGGTTGTATGTTTTTTATAGAGGAAAATATGCCGGCTGCCGCGATGTGGTGCCCTTTCAGCGTCAGATGGACGTGGTCATATATCAATTCCGCTCCGATTATTCCGTTTCCGCTGTTGCCAACAAACGCTGCTTCAATGTCTGCTATATGCACCTTGTGTCGTTTTGCTGCTTCAGCTGCCGCGTCATTAAATATATCTGTTGTTCGCACCCTGAAGCAGTCATTATTTAAGGCATTTTTGAAACATTGCCCGGCTGATTTTGGGTCGCCTAGAGCCAGTCTGGCAGAGCCTTCAAGGTAGTCGGCCAGCGCATGGTTTTTTACTTTAGTACGAATTTTATCAATATTCTGCAGTACTTTCTGGTGCTCATTGTTTTCGCTGTATTTTTTTATCTGCTCGATAAGAGCCGTTGTTTCAGGCAAGAATCCGGATTCGTCTGAAATGAATGGTGGGCAATCCTTATGGTTCACAGGCACTCTGCACCATATCACCGGTATCTTTGCAGCAGCCGCAGTTGCAAAAATATCGTCGAGATTTTTACGCCAGTTCTCAAGGCAGTCAGAAATTGCCTTGCTGTCTGGTTTAATGCTGTTTTTCATAAACATTTCCAGCCCCTGCCATCCTCTGGCGAGTTCGGCCGGCAGTTTGTCAGGCTTTAGAGCCTGAATGAGACGCAGAGATGATGCCCATATTCCGATTAGAGCAGCGTTTCGGTTGCCGGCAAGGCCAAAAACACTGCCAGGGCCGTATGGGCCTATAAATTCGTTGTGGCCGGCATAAACGACGATCAGATCTGGCTGATAATTCATTATTTCGCGTGCGAAGTCACGCAATACCCAGCTGTTTATAGCTGGAATACCCGTATTTATAACTTCTACTTTTTTCTGAAGGCTCCCATTCTGCAAAGCCACTTCCAACATGCGTGAAAACGAAAAATCGGCCAGTTGTTCGCCGCGCGCTGCCGATTCTCCAAGCACAAAAATACGCAGTCTGTCTGCAGGTTTAATAGCTGGCATTATTTCGGGCAGGGGCTTGCGTGCAAGTTTTGCAGGAAAAAAGCGATAGCCGACCCGGTAGTTTGGGCGAAGCCATGCGCCATCGGCCGTGGTTTCTTCTATGAACAGGGTAGATGGATACCCTATGTCGGTGCTTCTGGCCGCGGCTTCCAATAATATAAGAAATATGCACGGTAGAACAATACAGCTCACCAAAAGCTTGCCGACGACTCTAATGGCATTGTTAGCAGAAAATGGTGCGTTCATATTAGAAAATCGTATACATGAACGGCCCCAGTGCCGAAGATTGGGCCAGAGTTAGCAGGATTCCCAGTATTAGAAGGGCTATGACGATCGGCAGCAGCCACCATTGCTTTTTTTTCCAGAAAAAGCCGAGTAGTTCGATGACAGATGCCATTCTGGATGTTGATTTGCCGTTGTCTCGCATCTGATTTTCCTTTTGTTAATATTGCTCGCCAATATTTGTAGAGCTATCGTCTTCTGCATTTTCGCGGTAAGAGTTTGCATCTGCATCAAAACGCAGATGTAACGGGGTTTTTTGTGTAATTCGCAATAATACTGCAATCGGAAAAATTGCAAGCAGGTAGAGGATCGCGAGAATCAGTCTTGTGTTGAACCAGCCAAGGCCATGCCCAATTGTGAGCCATAGACGATATGGAAATTTTAAAGTCAGTGGCGCAATAAGAGCCGGCGTTATCAGGGCGATCGATATTAAAGCTGCCCATGTTCGCATCGGAAAATGACTGAACATAGGCCATAGAGCAATTGCCCCAAAAACCAGACCCACCGTTATGCCGAATACGCGTAACTCGTGAGGAGACTCTACCCTGTTTTTAAGAATCATCTGTGTTAAACCCTGTTTTAATCTGGAGCAAACGTTTCAAGCCCAAGTTTGTTGGCCATGTCAGCAGGCTGTTGCTCTTTCTTCAGGTAGAAATTGCCAAGGATCAGGCGATCCATGTTGGTGCGTATAAAACACTTGTAAGCATCGAGAGGAGTGCATACTATCGGTTCGCCGCGCACATTGAAGGAAGTGTTGATTATAACGCCACACCCGGTCTGGCGCTCGAATGTTTTAAGGAGTTCGTAGTATCGTCTGTTGGTTTCGGCGTGAACAGACTGTATTCTCGCCGATCCGTCTACGTGAGTTATAGCCGGAACCGTTGATTTCGCCAGGTTGAGCAGTTTCAGGCCGCTATAGCTTTTTTGCTCTTCGGTGAGCGGCAAAAGATGCTGTGCATTTACCTGGGCTGTTAAAAGCATGTATGGAGTGTCGGCGTCGAGCTCGAAATAGTCTGCAAGCCTTTCGCGAAGAACAGATGGTGCAAACGGCCTGAATGACTCGCGAAATTTTATTTTCAGATTCATCACCTTCTGCATCTCTTTTGAACGGGCATCTCCTATGATGCTGCGGGCACCGAGTGCTCTCGGGCCGAATTCCATGCGTCCTGAAAACCATCCGATTACTTTTTCCCGACCCATGTCGCTGGCAGCTTCAGAAAAAAGTTCAGGGTCATTCATATACGAGTGGGGAATTGCGTGCTGTTCGAGAAAATCTTTTATCTGTTCGTTGGAATAGGCAGGCCCCAGATAGCAGCCCTGCATCAGATCGCGCCCGGTCGACTTTCTGTCGTTTTTCAGGTGCTCGAACCAGACTCCAAGGGCTGCACCCAGTGCGCCACCGGCATCTCCGGCGGCCGGCTGTATCCAGATCGACTCGAAGGGACCTTCGCGAAGCAGACGGCCGTTGGCCACGCAATTGAGGGCTACTCCGCCTGCCAGACACAGGTTTTTCATGCCTGTTTCGGCATGAATTGTGCGGCCCAGCCTCAGCATGACCTCTTCGGTCACTTCCTGAACTGACCTTGCCAGATCCATTTCTTTGCTGGTGACAGGCTCTTCAGGCTTTTTGGGTGGTCCGCCAAAAAGCTGGTTGAACTTCTTGCCCGTCATGGTCAGGCCGGTGCAGAAATCGAAATATTCCATGTTCAGTCTGAAAGTGCCATCTGGTTTGATGTCTATCAGGTTGTCCAGAATCAGCTGTTTGTAGGTGGGTTTACCATAGGGCGCAAGACCCATAAGTTTATATTCGCCACTGTTGACTTTAAAGCCGGTATAGTAGGTGAATGCAGAATACAACAGCCCGAGTGAGTGCGGAAACCTGATTTCCCATAGTTGTTTGAGAGAATTTCCGCTGCCGCGCCAGGCTGTAGTTGTCGCCCATTCGCCGACTCCGTCAAGGCATAAAACCGCTGCTTCGTCATAAGGAGAGGCAAAAAAGGCAGACGCTGCGTGTGAGCGGTGATGGGTATAAAAAAATATTTCTTGTGGCAGGGCACCAAAGTTTTCGCGCAGAATATTGGCAATTTCAGATTTCATAAAAAGCTTGCTCTTTAACCAGAGAGGCATAGCGTGAAAAAACGAGGTCAGGCCTGCCGGCGCAAAGCTTAGATAAGTCTTGAGAAGTCTTTCAAATTTAACAAAAGGTTTTTCGTAAAACACGAGAATGTCTATGTCGCCGATGCTTATTTTTGCTTCTTCGAGGCAATAACGCAGCGCATTTGTCGGAAACTCACTGTCGTGCTTGATGCGGGTAAAACGCTCTTCCTGGGCTGCTGCAAGTATTTGCCCATCTTTAATCAGGCAGGCGGCCGAATCATGATAATAAGCTGATATGCCAAGTATTAGCATTTTGTTTCCATGGGTAGAGGTTTTCAATGGTATACCAGATTTTAACAGAGTTTTTCAATGGCAAACCGAAAGATCGATAAAAATAAAAACAGCCCCATGCTGCCGGAGCGCAGATGGGGCCGCTTAACTTTGCTTTCTGGCGGTTAGAAGATTACATCAATAAATTGTGTCATCAGTCCCGGGCGATTTGCACGCCCAACTACGCCCCTTCCGTCAAACTTGATCTGGGCATCGGCAAGAAGCTTAGAATTTATGCTGTTGCTGGCATCGACGTCTCTAGGTCTGGCCACACCGCGAACTCGCATTATCTGGGTCTCGCGGTTTACGACAATCGATCGGCTTCCTTCTACGAGTAGATTGCCATTGGTCATTACTTCTAAAACCGTCGCGGTTATTGTGCCGGTAAGTTTTCCTGAACGGGTTGTAGTGCCCGAGCCTCCGAATTCATTGGTGAATTCGTTTTTGCCAAGAAACTTGTCTACAATCTTTTTAAAATAAGGAATCTTGGGACTGCTTTTTATTTCGGTGCTGGTTTCTTTTTGGGTGTTAGTTGTAGCTTTTGACTGGGCGTTTGATTCTTCTGAAATGACTATGGTAATAATGTCGCCAGGGCGGTAGTCGCGTGCGCCTTTTGATGAATAGAGATCATTGCCGCTCAACCACAACGATGCCGCGTTTACAGAGGTGCCGAGAAGAACCATTAACATTATTGTCACGAGCAATTTATTTCTGTGCATATTCCACTGTGCCCTTTTCTGTAATTATGCCACGTATGCGGCGTTTATTCTGCAGGTTTATCAGAGTTATTTCATCGCCCGTGTTGCCGCCCTGAACAGCTTTTGCCGGAATTTTCAACGAAAGCGTGCCGCTGTTTACATGAAAATCAACGTTTTCACCCGGCTGAATAACCCATTCGCTGTGTCCGCCTGTTTTTTCGATGCTCGCGGCTTTCGCTGGCGCTTTAATCCTGCTTTCGCACATATTTCCGGGGCCGGTTGAAAGGTCGCTGCTGCGTAACACCGTGCCTGAAGATTTGAAGCGTCCGAGGCATTTTCCCACAGCCTCTTTATAGCTGACTGGTAAATTAGTCTGCTCGCTCTTCAATTCAATTTTTTTAGGTCTTACCATTGCCGAGGAAATAAGCTCGCCCGGTTTGGCAAGTCTTACAAGTTGAGCAGCTTCGATCGTTTTGCTTATTTTTACCTGCAGCAATTGTCTGAATGGTCCGCCATCGGTATGGGCGTTTAATACAAAAAGTTTCATTCCAAGAGCATTGTTGGAGTTACTGACCAGTTCGTAATCAATCAGGTTGCCTGGCAACACAATGTTGCTGGGCACGCGTGACAGGTCTATTGTCAGACCTTCGCCGGCAGTTTCCTCGCAGATGCTTCTTATCTCTTCGCTTATATCAGAGCTTTTCAGAATTGAACCCAGGCGGCGTATGGTTATGCTCTGTGGTATGTCTATTGAACTGGCGAGCTTGCCGAGCTTCTGGTGAAGTTCTTGGCGGTTTATTACGAGTTCTCCGAGGGGGTGGGGGA
>SABV01000739.1 GCA_009928855.1 Erysipelotrichia bacterium
CGCGTAAAAACTATGCTCGAAGACGCCATAGATGACCCAGACCCACTTGTAATTGAAGAACTCAACAAAGCATTACAAAAACTGTAAAAATCTTTCCAATAAAAAAAACCGCCCCGGCAAAGGGGCGGTTTTTTTTATTGGAAACTTATTCGTCCCCCGCAGGGATTACAGGAGAATCGAGATCAACGGCCGAAGCATCATCTTCAAGCCATGAGTCTGGCTTCCGCCAGAATGTACCATTATAAAGTCTGGGGTTATCAGATTCAGAGATAGCTATGGTCATGCCGGTATCATCCTTGATTTTTTCAAATTCAGCGATGATTTCTTTATAAGCCTCAAGTTCTTCGTTAAGGTCTTTCAGAAGGTTCTTCGGATGGTAACCATCTTTGTTTATAAACCCAAAAAGTTTTCTGGAATCTGAGTTTGAATCATCGGCGACTTCTGTAAAGTCTTCAACCTCATTCATGTAAAGATTGGTATATTTTTTGAGTTCATCGTAAGGCGAATAGATTTCAGACAGCCAGTCAAAGAAGGTGCCACCCTTCACATCAAGAAAAGTGCCTTCTTTGAGGTATTTGGCAAAATCATAATTTGTAAAATCTTTGTCAAAATCGCCGATTACAGAACGTTTTTCTTCACCAAGTTCGCGCATCATAACTGCTGTATCAAGGTTTCTTTTTATAGTAGCCAGCATCAACACAGCTTCTGCGGCTTTCTGACTAAGAGACAGCGGGTCATAGGTCAGAGCTTTTTCGATGTCAGCAAGGTATATCTTTATGATATTTTCGGGTGTCGGATCATCGTTTTTCTTGTTCCAGCGCCAGCCAAAAGCCTTGCTGCACTCTTGCATAAGCCCCTTATGTTCACGCCCGCGATCGATGTTATAGCATTCGACAAGTCGGGCAAGAGCTTTTCGCGTCTTTGTAAAGTATTTCAAATGTTCTTTACGAATGACTTCTATTGTTTTGTCACTTTCTTTGATGCTTTTTTTAGCCTGCTCACGGGCAGCTTTTATCTGCTCTTTGAAATACATAATTTCTTTGAC
>SABV01000248.1 GCA_009928855.1 Erysipelotrichia bacterium
GTAATCTGCTCTACTTCGTCTGTGGCTTTGTCAATCATGTTTTCCTGTGTGTCTTTCATCTGTTGTACCTCTTGCAAGTTGGAATTCAAAAAAATAAACCCCGCAGCTTTCGGTGCGGGGAAGGTTTACGCAAAACACCCGCTGCTCAGGTTCTTATGCACCTGGCAGGTTTTATATTCAGGGCCCCGATTTTATTTGTCGAAATGTTATACAATCTCAATATGATCCGTACATGAAAAATTGGAAAGTAAATCTTAACATTCCCCGATATTCATGTCAATAATGGAAAACACAATTCTGAAAATGCTTCAGATATTTTATTTAGTGCGTTTGCTCTGATGAATTTAAGCGCTTTACACATAAGCGGCAAACAGCTACAATTGAGACAGGAAGAGCCAAAAGTTGCAGGGGCAAAAACAGATGAGGTTGTACCGCGCAAAAGCTGCGGCAGATAAAGCAGGAGTGAAAAGGTTGGTCGAAAACTCACTCTTGCCCCGTTGCTTTTTCACTTTTAATGTTGTTCTTTCGGTGCTGTTTTTTGTGTTGCTGGTTATTCCGGGTTTTGCGATCAATGCCCCGACGGTCACGCACGTTGCCACAAAGGTGGTTATACCCGAAACAACCATGTATTCTGCTTCTAAAGCCTTTGAAATAAAGGGCAATGCCGAGGCTTATACTCAAATACGACTTTTTCGAGATTCTACTCAGATTGCTACGGGTACAGCCTCGGTGGCAGGCGTGTGGGCAATAAATCTGACGAACCAGCCTGAGGGCAGCGCACAGTATTCAGCTCTGGCGGTGTCGGCAGATGGCGTGTTCGTCAGCGAACTCTGTGTTGCCGTGCCGGTCATTGTCGATGTGACGCTGCCCTCTATAAGCATCTGGTATGGTAATTCAGGTTGCCGCTCGAACTGTAAGTATCAGTGTGGTGTTGGTCTTTATTATAGTACTGTTTCTGACGCCCATTCGGGCATTGATTTTTCTTCGGGGCAGTATGTGGTTGATTATGCCGCCATGCCAACCGAGGGCGACCCAGACTCTTATACTCCCAGCTGGCAGCCTTGCCCGGGTACCGTAACAAATGACAACTCCAAGCAGATCAATTTTTATCCGACTGACTGGAACCTTCTTAATCAGAGTTATCGAAAAATACGTATAACGGCTTCCGTTTCAGATAAGGCCGGTAATTCTGTCACTGCTGTCAAAAGTTTTTATATGCACAAAACTCGTGCTCCGGCTCCGACCATTACTCATATCAAAGACGGTGATACGTGGGTTCCGTATACTTCAGGCATGACGGTTCAGCATAATCCCGTGGTGGTAAGAGGCAGGGTAGATAAATGGAATGTTGTGGATCGTGGCTGGTATGCAGCCTATGTAACCGATATCAATTACAACAGGCATCGTATTTATTCTATTGATCAGAGTACAGGCATATTCGATCTTTCATTTGCTGACGCATTTCCTGAGGGTAATATCAGTTTTCGTGTTGGTGCCGGTGAATCTTCTGAGTGTCTTGGCTGGAATGCCGCGACCGTAAATATTGTTACGCTTGTGGGTTCGCCATACCCGGTTGTCTCTATTTCACCATACAATGGCGGAGATGCACAAATTTTCGGTTCACGTCTCTGGCCAGATTTTACTGGAAAAATAATAAAAATGTCTTCGCCTCAAACCGTCCAGATAGGGTGGGGCGATCTTTACAGTAATACTTTCTGGCCTTCGCTAAGTCAGGTTGTTTTGCCTCAAGGGCAGCATACCACAGGTGTTTCTAACATTTATAACGAAGGTGACGTCTGGTATGATGCAAACAATAATGGTGCCTGGGATGCCGGTGAGATATTTCATGATATGCCTGCATCTACAAGTGATGGCGAATCGTTCAGCCTTGTCAATTTTCGTGGTCTTGAATTTGCCCAAAATGGTTGTCAGACCATTGGTATGATCACACGCAATACCTATGGTAAGTCATCATCAAAAAGGGTTGTCAGAGACCATCATAACGATACTTATTCGCCTCTCTTGAACGGTGTCGTAGTTGAGCCGGTTCATGATTATCCTTATCGCAATGCCAGTGTAAAGCCGACTCAACTCGTAATAAAAGCACAGACATGGGCAGGTGATTATTCTGGTTCCCGTTCATGGAGCGACAAATATAATCTTGTTACCGCAAACTCTACGGTAAGGCTTGTGAATGGTCGTGGCGAGACTGTCGCGAATTTTACCCCAGCCTGGACACCTCTCGGCAAACTGGCTTATGAGGGCAAGGTTGACCTTTCTTCGACTAATTTGCCAGATGGCACTTACCATATTCATGTCAGGCTTGAAGACAATATGCGTATGGTCACAGAAGACAGCAGTAACTGGTTCGTGATCGATAACGCGGCTCCGAAACTTTCTGAGGTTGTGCCGGCAGATGGTGCTTTGTCAAACGCTTTTACCAGTTTCAGTGCCAAGGTTGTTGATGACGATCTGCCAGATCTTACTGCTGGTTCGGGCGCCAATATCGACGTGGCCAAACCGCAGATATGGCCTTACAAGGTTTTGACACTTCAAGAGACCTGTGGCAGCACAAATGCTGTTATGGCATTTGACCTTTCTGATGGTCTCAGTAGCCCGATAGACCATCAAGGGGTGGCTATTCCGCGATATGCAGCAGTTAAAATTTTTGAGGTTATTGGGGGGGTATATCAACCCGTTGTTCTTGATGGTACTATCGACGAGATCAAGTACAAAAAAATTGAAGTTAGATTGGACAGTAAGTTTCAAGACGGTAAAACATATAAGATCATGTATGCCGTGCCGTTTTTTACCTCTAATAACGGCTATGACCGCGTTGGTGCGGTGCCGGTCTCTCCTATAACCGCTGATGGTACTTATGTTTCGCGAATTCTTGTCTGCGACAAGGCCGGTAACGAGGGAACATTTGACTTTAAATCGAGCCCGCTCGAAGTTGCCCGCGGCACCATAACCTATACTTTTGACAAGCCTTTTCTGTTTGCCGGGTTGACACCACGCGATACCGGCTGGTTTACCACCTCAGCGGTCACTACAAGCAAAGGAAATCCTGTTTCTGATGGGCAGCAGCTTTCGCTGGTTCAGACACCGAATAATCTTACCGTGCTGACTCCGGCAGATGCGAACGGGATTCCTGGCGATGGTCACCAGGTTCTGTTTGGAGCTAACGGCGCCCCGGTTGGCGCTGGTGTGGCCAAATTTGGCGTAGAAGTGCTCACGGCTTCGCCCGGTTCTATGTCTGTTTATGGGGTTATCGCTCTTGCCAACGGAACCAGCGCGGCGGTGCCGATTTATCTTATCGATCCTTTTGCTCTTACCTCTGGTGCAAGTATTATTGACATTACCTCAGGCAATCCATCGCCAACTGTCACCATTTCGACCGGTTATCTGGGTATTTCTCCGCGCCCCGTGCCTGATAATACCATTGCAGAGTGTTCGACAAACTTTGGGTCTTTGACCGGCGATGCAGATTTGACGATGCCCGGGGTTCAGTCTAAGGCTATTTCAGGGGCAGCCTCTATTGTTGTGACATCGGCTACAAAGGGTGATGCCACGGTAACCATGAGCATGGGCGGCAGAAGTGCAAACACAATCGTTACATTCAGAGACCGATACCCGCCTCCGGCCCCTACTAATCTTACTTTGACACCGCAGTATTCTAATACCGGTTCTGCCATGTTAACCTGGACAGCCAGCTCTGATATCGGCGGTGCCGGCACTGCCCGATATTTTGTTGAACAATCTGCAAACAATGGCACAACCTGGGCTGCTATTCAGACTGTGACGACGAATTCATGTCTTGTTTCTGGTCTGGTGAGCGGTTCTTACCGGTTTCGCGTAAAAGCTCAGGATAACGATAACAACACTGGCGCTTACTCTGCCATGTCGATTTCTCTTGTTGTCGATACGGTGGCTCCTGTGGCTGTTGCCTGCTCAGATATTGGTGCCGGCAACAACGACCCTGATGAACAGTATTCTTCAGATGCGCAGATTTATTTTTATTTTACGCCAACCGATGAACGCAGCGGCGTGGGTGACGTGCAGATACAGATTTCTACCGCTGCCGATATTTCAGGGCTTGTAGCCGAACCATGGGTAGGGCCGACTTCTCCATACCTTTTTCCTGATGGCGAGGCCATGAAAACTTATTATGCGCGTGTCAGGGTTAAGGATAAAGCCGGCAATGTCGGCGAATGGGGCAGTTGGTCGAATGGCATCATGGTGGTTCTCTCTGGTGCCGTAACCCCCCCTAACGCGCCGACTATCGCAAAGGTGGCCGACAAGAATGCTGTGCCGGGTGTGCCTCTGCCGATAAATATCACAAGCAGTATCAAGGTCGAAGGTATGTCTGAAGCTTCGAACCTGATTTCTGTGTATGTAGACAATGTTTACAAACAATCTGTTATTTCTGACAGCAACGGTAATTTTCAGACTTTTATTTCTCTCACCACCGGAACTCATGCTGTAAAAGTAAGGGCGCATAACGGTTTTGCCGAAAGCGCCTTTTCGAATACCATAACAATAGTTGTCGACCAGACCAAACCCGAAATCAGCAGAGTTGTCTATGATTCTTCAGGTTTTACCAGAGGTGGTCAGTATTTTGGTACAACTGCCAGCGACCATAATCTTGCCACATTTGATTTTTATCTTTCAGATGAAGGTGGGGGCGGTTTCGATATTTCTTCATTCAACGCGGTAATGACAGAAATTGAAGACGATGGCGATCTTGTTTCTGCTGTTGCTCCATATAAAAACCCGGTTACGTCCAGCGTTGAGGTTATCGCTGCCGACCGTGTCAGGCTGCTTCCTGACGGCGCCTGGAAAAACTGCCTGCAAACGGGTCACAGATACAGAATGGCTTATGAAGTATCTGACTTTGCGGGAAACAAAACAACAGCGACTTTTGACTTTGTCATAGATAATACCAAACCTGGTAAGGCGGCAGAAGTGCCTGTAGATACTGTGCCCTTAAGCTGCAATATTAAGAATATTTACGTTTATGATTATGAAAAATATCCTTCGGGTTATCCGCCTGCAGAGGCCTTGGTGCCCTATAAGTGGGATACCTCCGCAAACGCATTTATGATTGATCCAGCCTTTAATGATGATGCGCTGGTCGATAAGACCACAACTCCGCCAGCCCTTAAATTTAACACTCTTGCTTTGTATGGTACGCTGTATGCAGCCAATTCTGCGGCGCCTGCACCTCAAAAAGGTTTTGATTCGCTGTCTTCCAGCTTGAATATTGCCTGGGGTTATGGTTCGGGCATTACCATGGGGCCTGACGGGCTGGGTAATTACAAGTCGTTTAAATTTCCATTCAGAACTGTTACTAATGGCCTCACGCAACAGACTCTCGTTGACCAGGACCGTGCAGTTTGCCGAAATTCTTTTACAATAAGATTCTGGGTGAATTCTGGTGATCCTGCGCCGAGTGCACCTCTGTCGGTTCAGTTTTGTAATGCCGCTGATCAGGCTGTGGTATACCCGGTCTGGACTTCTTACGGTGATCTATTCGGCAGTTCAGG
>SABV01000740.1 GCA_009928855.1 Erysipelotrichia bacterium
AGGGAAAAATATGAAAATACTAATTATCTTTAACCATGAGCCTTACAACGGAACCGACGTGACCTGGAACGGCCTGCGCCTGGCCGGGCAACTTCTGGCCACCGGCCATGAAGTCAGGATTTTTCTTATGAACGACTCTGTTGATATGGCACGCGACACATGCAAACCTCTAGCCGGTTACGACCAGGATCTTTCGCAGATGCTTAAAGATCTTATTGCCAGGGGCGTCATCGTTAAAGTCTGCGGAACCTGCATGGCCCGCTGTGGCATTCATAAGAATCAGCCGTATTTTGCCGGAGCAGAAAAATCGACAATGTCAGCCCTGGGCGAATGGGTAATTGATAGCGACAAAGTCATAACATTTTGACATCATTGATAAAGCAGAAGAAGCAGATCATGTAAAGCGTATAAATATTTTACATCAGTCTTCAGAGCTGAATCAGAGTTTTTAGAAACAACAGATGTGCCATCAGAAAAAATACTGGCAGCGCACTTCGACCCTGTCTGAGCTGAGCTTCTGGCCGTATTCACTGTTGCGATTACCCATGTTTGTCGTAAGGCGCAGGGTAAAAATATAGTCGGTAAGACCGGTATAACTTACTTCAACTGTATTCGAATGACTTTTATCAGCAAGATTGACGACCGAAAAGAATGCGCCATTCATATACAGGTATCCGAACAACTCTGGTTTTGAAGCTTTGAAGTAGAGATAGTCGCGCATGGCGAACTGGCGGTTGATATACTGGGTATAACTCTGTGCAGCCTGGCGCATTATAGCTTTATTAGAGCTCGCCAGAGCCAGGTCGGTTGCATCGAAATAATTCTGCATGTCTGACTGGTTCAGCCCAGCGCTGTTATGCAGGTATTCGAGGATATAGGTGATATCGCGGCGATCGAGATAACGAGTGCCAGCGAGAAAGTTGGTGCGGCCACGCTCTTCGGCAATGATGCTGCCATTGGCAGCGATGCCATAACTGCGCTGTTCACGCTGGTAAGCCAGTTCTGCATGAATCTCGTGGTTGCTGCCGAGATTCTTGCTGAAAT
>SABV01000741.1 GCA_009928855.1 Erysipelotrichia bacterium
TATCCATGTCTCGAAGTAATAATCAAGGCAAACTGAACAAATGGCAAAAAAGAGGACTCGTAACAGCCCTGTGTTTGATGGGCAATTTGAAGAACCTGTTTCAATAACTGCTTCTCTGTTTAGACCGGTCGAAAACTTTTTGCACCGTCTTTTCTCCAGAAATTCAGGCGAATCTCTGGCAAATTTGTCGCTGACCGACTGGGTTATATATATTGGTATTTTGCTTGTTGTTCTGGTAATGCCATTCCTTTACAGTCGTGCTACCACAGAAAATTTTCTTACTCCCAAAGAATTTTTCTCTAAAATCGCGATCGCAATTTTGGCGGGCATATATTGTGTGCGCATATTTACGCGCCGAAAAATAACCTTGGCTCGCACCAGTCTTGATTTTCCGCTGGTTTTATTTTTTGGTTTTGCTGCTTTTTCGGTTCTATGGAATTACAATGCTCCTTCTGCAGTCAGAGATTTGCGTGGCGTGTTCTGTATTCTGCTGTTGTTTCCGTTGGTGGCAAATGTGGTGCGAAGCCGCTGGCAGGTAGAGCTGATTCTCTGGGCCGTTATTTTTACCGGCATTGCGACTTCTATGATTGGCATAATGGAAACCTATAACTTCTATTTTAAGTTTGACACGCAGAATCTTGTGCGTTACGTAAAAGACGAAGTTTTAAGCGGTAAAATTGACCCACAGGGCTTTTATCTGCCTCTGTTTCCGCAGTTGGCCAACAAAGATTATTCTATGGGGTCGGTTGTTTCTACTTTCGGAAACCGCAATTATCTCGGCACTTTTGCCATGTTTACGGCGTTTTTGCCCCTTGCATTTTTCTTTTATTATCGCCATTGGGCTATGAAGCTTATATCGCTGGGTCTATACGGCTGGATGCTCTATGGTCTCTATATAACCCGTTGCCGCGCTGCGCTTATCGGCATAGCGTTCGGCATTGTTTACATGGTGATCATGCTGTTTCTCAATGACCGCAATCAAAAATTGATGCGCAAAAATGCAGCTTTTTTTGTTATAGCCGTTGGTTTGATCTTTGCGGG